>DATCHD010000096.1:0-32939 GCA_036508555.1 Prolixibacteraceae bacterium | reverse complement strand
TGAGACAAACACTATGGCCGTACAGGCAGCAGCTTCCGAAATGGAATATGCAGTACAGAAATGCCTCAAGCTGATTGCCAACCATTCCATCTCAAAGAGTCCGAAGCGTAAGCCCAATAAATCAGAGGCTTATCTGGCATTTGCCTCAAAGGGAGAGTACAACAAATGGATCGATGACACCTATCTTTTGATGGGACAGGCCAGCTATTACCTGCACGATTTTCACAAGGCGCAGGAGAGTTTTAACTACATTTTACATAATTTTTCTGATCAACCTACCCGAAATCCCGCTTTTCTTTGGTTGTCGAGGTGTTATTTGGAAACCGGAGAGACCGCAAAGACGCTGGAAATCTTCAAATTGCTGGAACGCGACGGAAGTCTTCCTGCCTACATAAAGAAAGATCTTCTACTGGTTAAGGCATATTATTTTCTGCAGAATGGCAATACGAATGAAGCTGTATCACTCCTTAACCAGTCCTTGAAATTCAAATTGAGCAGAAGAGAACAAAGCCGATACAATTTCATTCTGGCCCAGTTGTACCAAAAGCAGCAGCAAAACGAAGAGGCTATTGCAGCCTTCAAAAGGGTAGTGAATGCGCGACCACCCTACCGGATGAAATTTGAGGCAAAGATATCCCTCCTCGAGCTCTCCAATGGAAATCCGGAAGAAACCGATCTGGCGCTCACAAAGATGACCAGGACTGGGAATAGTGTGCCTTTCCTGGATCGAATCTATTATGTCAAAGGGATGATAGCCTTGAAATCGGGTCGTACGACTGATGCAATCAAAGACTTTCAGACCTCCGTAGTAAACAGTATGCAAAATTATAGTCAAAGGGCTCTTTCCAGCCTGACTGTCGCACGTCTTTTTTTTGAAAAAGGAAATTTCAGGATGGCATCGTGCTATTACGACAGTGCCTTAGCGGTTGTGGATCAGACATATCCCGGGTACGAAGAGATCGTGACCAAGTCCAATGGTTTATCCTCCCTGGTGAAAAATCTGGATCACATTAGAAGGGAAGACAGCCTGCAGAGAGTTGCGCTGATGAGTGAAAAAGATCGGCTTTCCTATATTAATAAGATCATAGCGGATGTTTCTGAGGCTGAAAATGCCAAACAAAAGCAGCAGCAGAATGAACAGAATAACCAGAACTATTTCAGAAACCAGCAATACAGAGGTTCATTCGATAACAACCAGGGTAATAATATGTGGTATTTCTATAACCCTGTTACGGCGGGGCTTGGAAAGACTGAATTTCAGCAGATCTGGGGAAAGCGGATACTGGAGGATAACTGGAGAAGAAAGAATAAAATAGCGGTTCTCACTTCCGAAATGGAGCAGGTCGAGCCTTCCGCGGAAGCACAGAAGAAAGAGGTCGTGAAGCCAAAAATATCTGATCCTAAGATGGTTGAATACTATTTGCAGGATTTACCATTGAATGACTCACTGATGCAGGTTTCCAATGACAGGATCAAATCAGCGATTTTTGCCGCGGGCAGGATATATATCAGTACCCTGAAGGATGAACCTCACGCGATAGAGCAATTTGAAGCGCTGAATAAAAGATTTCCGGGGAGTATTTATGAGCTTTCAACCTGGATCGAACTTCATAAGATCAACTATCAACCGGATATTTATCGCAGCAGGATTACTCAGAAATATCCTGAATCGAATTATGCAAAGTTCCTGCTGAATCCCGATTTTTTCAAGGAACTGGAGATTCGGAAGCAGCTAATTGAGCGGAAACATGGAGAAGCAACGGCTCTCTATCAAAAAGGGGATTATGCAGCTGCCGGAAAAATTGCAAGTGAGGTAATGGCTTTGCAGCCGGATAGCCTTTTGCTTCCAAAAGTGAAATTTATTGAATTGGTTGCGACTGGGAAGAACAGCTCACAAGAGGATTTTGGGAAGATGCTTGAAAAGTATCTTTACGATTTTCCGGGCTCTCCGGCAAAACCTGTTGCCCTTAAGATTCGGGAGTTGATACAGCAGAATGCACTGGTCGATCTGGAAAAGATGATTGCAAAGATTGATTCTGCCGGATCTGCCAATCTGCAGGAGAAGAAAAACGGAAAAGCAGATGATCCCTTCGGAGGCAAATACTCTTATGACGAAGATCTTTTCCACTATTTTATTCTTTCATTTCCAAAGGATGCAAAAGTTGACGTTAACCGGCTGATATTTGATATTGCCAATTTCAACATCGATTACTATACCTCATTCGATTTTGAAGTAGAAGAGATCCGTTTGAATGAACATATCAACCTGGTGGTAGTCAGGAGCCTTCCGAACAAGGAAGAAGGGCTGGGTTATTTCGGCAATATCCTAAAGCAAAAAGAGGTTTTTAAAACGTTGAAAGGAATTGACTACCATTATTTTATCGCCTCCTCTCCCAACTATAGGAAGCTGATAGCGGACCAGGATCTTTTGGAATATCTGAGGTTCTTTGTACAGAATTATAGCAAGAATTCCACGCCTGTCAGATAACTCTCCGGTTGCCTCTCATTTTTTTAAGCTTGCTTTGCCGTTATTTTTCGATTTTCACCGAATTTTTATACATCCGGGTCAAAAAAGTGTTAAAATCAAACTAAACTAGCCAATTTTACGTAGAATAAGGTTGAAATACGGATTTTGAAATTTGCTTCTTCTCCATTCCGTTGGATAAATAAATATTTTTACCCCGCCAAAAATTTTCAAAGATATATGATGGGAAAAACGAATAGTCCGGTCGCCATAAAGAAGATCCTGATTGCCAACAGAGGAGAGATAGCCGTAAGAATTATGCGCTCCTGCCGCGAGATGGGAATCGAAACTGTGGCCGTTTATAGTGACGCTGATCGCTCCTCTCTTCACGTCAGATATGCTTCAGAAGCTTACCACATTGGTCCCAGTGCCTCTTCCGAGAGCTATCTCCGGATGGATAAAATACTGGAAGTAGCTAAGTTATCAGGCTCGGATGCTATCCATCCAGGGTATGGATTCCTTTCTGAGAATTCAATGTTTGCAAGAAAATGTAAGGAAGCAGGGATCATTTTCATCGGACCTTCTGCCGAATCTATTGAGGCAATGGGCGATAAAATAAGTGCCCGGAAGCGGATGATTGCTGCCGGAGTCCCTGTTGTACCTGGTACCACCGAGAAAATCGAGGATGAGGGGAAAGCCATAAAAACTATTATGGGTATCGGTTTGCCAGTAATGATCAAAGCTTCTGCGGGAGGCGGAGGAAAAGGAATGCGGCTGGTGAGGAAAGAAGAAGATATCATGCCCGCCATCAGAGGCGCGAAGTCTGAAGCCAGTGCAGCGTTTGGTGACGATTCCCTGTACATTGAGAAATACATCGAATCACCACATCATATTGAATTTCAGGTGCTGGCAGATAGATATGGTGATGCGGTCCACCTCTTTGAAAGGGAATGTTCCGTTCAGAGACGTCACCAGAAGGTAATAGAGGAGACGCCATCACCAATTATGACGCCGGCCGTAAGGGAGCGAATGGGCGCTTGTGCGGTAGCAGCCACCAAGGCGGCTAATTATGAGGGAGCCGGGACAATTGAATTTATCGTCGACGATCAGTTGAATTTCTATTTTCTGGAGATGAATACACGTTTGCAGGTTGAGCATCCGATCACCGAAAGGGTCGTTGGGGTTGACCTGGTAAGGGAGCAGATCCGTATCGCGGAAGGACACCCACTTCCCTTTACACAGAGGCAGCTTAAGATGAACGGTCATTCGATGGAATGCCGGATCTACGCTGAAGACACAGATCAAAATTTCATGCCGAATCCTGGTAAGATTACTCATATCACAGAACCAATGGGATTGGGCGTCCGTTGCGACGGATACATTCATGAAGGTTATACCATCCCAATTTACTATGACCCGATGATCAGTAAGTTAATCATCTGGGGACGTACCAGAGCCGAGGTGATCGAGCGGATGCGCCGCGCGCTCTTTGAATATAAAATATCAGGGGTTAAGACCTCCATCAAATATTTGTTGAAGATCATGGAGACACCGGATTTCAGGAACGGTACCTACAATACTCATTTTATTGAGAAGAATGAGGAATTTCTGAATAGCAAAGTAAAATGCGACAGGCATTGTGAAGACATTGCCCTGATTGCCACCTTTTTCGAGCATGCCTCCAGGGTGAAGCATACAAAAAGAGTGGCGCCTCACGAGAGAACTGTGGCCGTAAAAGGATGGAAGCACAGGGGCAGGAGAACCGGGATGCAGAGACTATAAATTATAAGCGTTTTAAACAATATTATGCAAATTGAATTTAAGGTAAATGATCGGACTGCAGTCGTCAAGGAGATCAGCCGCGAAGGTAGTCTGGTGACGATCTCGGTAGACAGTAAAATCTATGTAGTTGATGTTGACAAAGTTAGCGGGGAAGAATATTCCATTCTTTCTGAAGGCAAATCATATAATATTGAGGTGATCTCAACCGATGACCCGAAAACATACCGCGTGAATACCATCTATTTTGGTTTTGATGTCAGCGTTAACGATGCAGAATCACGTTACAATCAAAAGCGCAAGAACAAAGCAAGTGATGGCACAACAGATACTATCAGGTCTCCAATGCCCGGCAAGGTAGTAAAGGTACTGGTTAAAAAAGGTGACCATGTTGAAAAAGGTCAGACACTTGTGATCCTTGCCGCAATGAAAATGGAAAGTGAATACAAGGCAGGATGCAGTGGATTGGTCTCAAAAGTGGCTGTCAAAGAGGGCGATACTGTTGAGGGTAATCAATTGATGGTAGTGATTGGTAAAGATGTTAGTAAATAAATTCAGTATACGATGATTGATAAGTACAAAGAACTGGAGAGAAGAAATTTGGAAGCAGAAATTGGTGGTGGCCAGGACCGGATCAATAAACAACATGCCGCCGGCAGAAAGACCGCCAGAGAACGTGTGAATGACCTGGTGGATCCAGGTACATTTGTGGAGTTCGACAAGTTTGTGGTGCACAGGATCCACGATTTCGATATGGAAAAATCTCTCATACCGGGCGACGGCGTCGTTACCGGATACGGCAAAATAGATGACCGTTTAGTTTATCTTTTTGCCCAGGATTTTACTGTCTTCGGTGGAGCAATGAGTCGCGCCAATGCGGACAAAATCATAAAAATCATGGATCTGGCCATGAACATGGGCGCTCCGGTGATAGGTCTTAACGACTCAGGCGGTGCGCGTATTCAGGAAGGCGTGCAGAGCCTTGCCGGATATGCTGACATTTTTTACCGAAATGTGATGAGCTCCGGCGTCATCCCCCAAATATCAGCCATCCTTGGCCCTTGTGCCGGAGGAGCAGTATACTCACCGGCTATCACCGACTTTATTGTGATGGTGAAGGAGTCCAGTTATATGTTCGTTACCGGGCCAGACGTAGTGAAAGAGGTTACCCACGAGGAGGTTACTAAAGAGGAACTCGGCGGATCTGTTACACACGGCAGCAAAAGCGGCGTTACGCACCTTACTGCAGACGATGACGAGCATGCCATGCTGATGATTCGCGAACTTTTCAGCTATATGCCCTCTAACAACATGGAAGATCCACCGTTTGTCCCGACAACGGACGACCACTTCCGCGAAGAACCCGATCTGGATCAGCTGATTCCCGCAGATCCAAATAAGCCTTACGATATGAGAGAATTGATCGACAAGGTAGTTGATGATCAGAAGTTCTTCGAAATTCAGCCCGATTATGCACCCAATATTCTCATTGGTTTTGCCAGAATGGGAGGTCACAGCGTCGGTATTGTTGCCAATCAACCAGCCTGTCTTGCTGGCGTTCTGGATATTAACTCTTCCGTAAAGGCTGCCCGTTTCGTTCGTTTCTGCGACGCTTTTAATATCCCGCTGATATCATTTGTTGATGTCCCCGGATTCCTCCCTGGTACCGTTCAGGAGTTCGGCGGAATCATCCGCCACGGTGCGAAACTGCTCTACGCATTCGCGGAAGCTACCGTCCCAAAAATTACCATGATTACACGCAAAGCTTATGGTGGGGCGTATGATGTGATGAGCAGTAAGCACATTGGCGCCGATATCAACTATGCCTATCCTTCGGCCGAAATTGCTGTGATGGGTGCAGAAGGTGCTGTCCGGATCATCCACCGCGACAAGCTGGATCCTGCTACCAAAGCCGAAGCCGTAGAAAACTACCGCGACGCCTTCTCTAATCCTTATAAAGCGGCTGAATTGGGATACATTGATGAAGTGATCTACCCCAGACATACCCGAGCCAAGCTCATCCAGGCCTTAGAAATGACTCATAACAAACATAAGACCAATCCACTGAAGAAGCACGGTAATATCCCATTGTAAAAAAACGGGCACTCCCCCTCGTTTGCAACGAGGGGGGATTGTGATGATCGAATGCAACAAGCTTTAATCTGTGATCAATGATTCATAAGGGATTTTGAGTTTTTCATGAAGATTTCTAATCATTTTCAAAGACAGCTTTCTCTTTCGGTTAAAAATCTCTGATACTCTGCTCTTGTAGCCAATAATTTTTGCTAAATCATTGTTGTCCATATTCATTTGCTCCATTCGAAATTTAATCGCTTCTATTGGATCAGGCGCATCAATTGGATATTGCTCATCCTCATATTTTTCAATCAACATTCCCAATAAATCCGCTTCATCCCCTTCTTTCGAATCGGCCGGGGCATCAAATATAATTTCAAGTCTGCTTAACGCTTGATTATATTCCTCTTCTGTTTTTAATATTTTTATCTTCATCATTATCTAAATTTTATCGGCCTCAATCCTATCGTAATCACTATGCGTACCAATGAACCTAATAAAAACCCATTGTCTCAGATAATTGATCTGAACTATCAATCGGTATTTGTTACCACAGATGTTAAATACCACTCTTCCATTCTTGAGTATACTTGCTTTAGGATATGCCGCCTTAATGACATTTGGAGAAGTCCAGACAGCTTTTGATGCTTCTTTGTATCAAGTCTTAAGTTGTTCTTCCGGTTCAGCCTGTTTTTCCCAATATTCCCTGAGTATTTTTTTGGCAATTACCCGCATTGATCTGTCAATAATTTGAACAAAGATAACATAAAAGTTACCGTTTTGGTAAAAGTACTAATTTTTCTGCTATCCCTCGTTTCAAATCTGCTATCCCTCGTTTCAAACGAGGGATCACTCAACTAATGTTTTAGCATTTTTCACTTATTGAAATAGTTAAATATTCTGAAAATGCTTTAATTGGGATTAAAAATTGCATCAATTGCATCAGCCGTTTCGTTTATATCGTATTTTTGTCGTTTAGTAAAAATTAAGAACCATGAACAGGAATAAAATTAGCATTTTAATGTTTTGGATGATAGTGATTTCATTCACTTTCACACAATGCCGGAAAGAAGCGATGCTGCCCGTGGTTCAGGATCCGGTAGTTCCTCCGGTAGTTACGCCTGTAGTAATTCCGGATGCATCGGAGGTAAATACATTCGTTTGGGCCAGCATGCACGATTATTATTTGTGGAATGACAAGATTCCAAATCTAACCAATACGTATTATCAGATGCTTACAACCTCCAGTTCCAATTACCAGCGGAACAAGGACAGTCTGAACGTTTATCTGAATAAATTTACGGATCCTACCAAGCTTTTCAATGATTTGCTGTACCAGTACAATGTTGTTGACAAGTTTTCCTTTATTGTAAGTGATTACACCATTATTGACAACTGGATTGCCGGTATCTCCAAGACAATGGGTTACGATTTAGGGCAACATTACTTTACATTGGACAAGACTTCTTCTGACGTTTACATTGTAGTTCGATATGTAGCGAAGAATTCTCCAGCTGATTTGGCAGGCATACAAAGAGGCGATATTATTTCCAAGGTAGATGGGGTCCAGTTGACGGGTGCTAACATCAATAACCTACTCAACGGGGATTCTTTTACTCTCTCTTTCGCAAAGATCGTCAACGGCGTCATGACACTCACTGGTAAGACCGCCTCTCTTACTGCCGTTCAACTGCAGGAGGATCCGGTACTTTTCAGTAAAGTTCTCACCGTCAATGGAAGCAAAGTGGGTTATTTAGTCTACAATGGCTTCACCTCTGATTTTGACCTTGAGTTGAACACAGTTTTTCAACAGTTCAAAGCAGCGGGCATATCCAAACTTATTCTTGATCTTCGTTACAACGGGGGAGGTTCAGTTCAGACTGCCATCTACCTGGCCAGCATGATTTATACCAACAATACTGCAAAATTATTTACCAAGAGTGTCTACAATGGGATCTTGACTCCATATATCACAACCACCTATGGAGCGAGCTTTTTTGACAGCAATTTCACCGATAAAATCAACACAACGGCAATCAATACCTTGAATCTGGCTGATATCTACTTCATCGTTTCGGGAGAGACCGCTTCAGCCAGCGAACTGCTGATCAATGGCCTTAAGCCTTACATGAATGTCAAATCCATCGGTACCAATACCTACGGGAAATATGTTGCCTCATTGACGCTAAAGGATTATGATGCAAACAACAACCTGGTTACCACCCACAAATATGCCATGCAGCCTATTGTGGCTAAATATTCCAATTCGCTTGGTGTCTCAGATTTTGTTAACGGACTTGCACCGGATATTACTGCACAAGAGAATGCTGAAAACTTGTTGCCCTGGGGAGATGAAAACGAGACCCTGTTAAAGGTAGCTTTAGATAACATAAAGGGATTAAAATCACAAACAATCAAAAATGTCAGTTATTTAGTCAAATCAGAACTCCTTTTTGATTCAAAAGATAAATCTCCGTTCTCGCATGACATGTATGTTGATCCGCAGAAATTGGTAAAACGGACCAGATAAGAATCATATTTAGTTATGAGTTATGAATTATAGCAAGTGCACACTTCAATATTGAAGCAAACAATGCATGATTATTTGTATTTTTGATAAAAAAATTGAATTATGAACACGCAACCTATTACCGTAGACCTTCCTTCCGATATTCTTCTTGCATTGAACGAAACTGAAGCCGAACTAAAGCAAGGAATAAAGACTTCGTTGGCTATGAGATTATATAGATTGCAAAAACTTACAATTGGGAAAGCAGCTCAATTATCAGGACTTTCCAGATTTGAATTTGAAACACTACTCTCTGAGAATGAGATACCGATATCAAATCTTACAGTAGGCGATGTAATAGATGACTGCAAAAAGCTTAAATAGAATGAAAAATGGACTTGTAATAGCAGATGCAGGACCCATATTTTCATTGGCGCTTATTGATAAACTAGATATTTTATATGGATTATTTGATGATATAAGGATTCCTCAGGCTGTTTGGAATGAAATAACATACGATGAAATAAAACCTGACTACCAGAGGCTCTATAATTTTTTCAAGGACAAGACTTGTCAAATATCAGGATTAAATGAATTGACCTTTGTGATGGATTATGGGGAATCTGAATCGTTAATTCTGTACAAAGAATTACAAGCTGATTTTCTACTGATTGACGATAAAAAGGCAAGAAAAATAGCTGAGAACTTAGATATTAATTGTATTGGGTTAATTGGTCTGCTTTCAATTGCGAAAGATAAAGGATTAATTGAAAAGCTAAGACCAATTTTTGATACATTCCTGCAAAACAAGCGGTTTTATTCAGTTGAACTGCTCAATGATGTTTTGATGGCTAAAGGAGAAGAAATAATAAGCTACAAGACATAACAAACAGGCAGATTTCCCGCAAATTAAATTCCCAAGGATGATGTTCTGGTTTCAAGTGTTTCATTTATATAAAGTAGCGGATTATCTGCAGTATATCATTTATAACTCATAACTGGAAATAACTGTCTGCTAAAGCGATAAAAGTTGAAATAATGGAAGAAAAGCAGTATAAGCTTGATGAAAGGTATTTAAGGATGGCGGCAGTATGGGCAGAAAATTCCTACTGCAAACGTTGTCAGGTCGGAGCGCTGCTGATCAAGAACAAGATGATTATCTCGGATGGTTACAATGGAACACCGTCCGGTTTTGAGAATATCTGTGAAGACGAAAACGACAAAACAAAGCCTTATGTGCTTCATGCAGAGGCTAATGCGATAACAAAAATTGCCAAATCACACAACAGCAGCGAAGGTGCCACCCTTTATGTTACCTCCTCACCGTGCATAGAATGCGCAAAACTGATTATTCAGGCAGGTATCAAAAGAGTCGTATTTTCGGAACCATATCGTATCAATGATGGGATCGAACTACTCGAAAGAGCAAAAATCGAGGTTGTACAGATAAAAAAAAAGTAAATTAAGCGCACACAATCAGATAAATGGAAAATAACAACAGAAAAATTTCGACCTGGATGCCGGTTATCGTAGGAGTCACACTGATATTGGGTGTAGGACTGGGCATCAGACTTCAAAGCAGAAAGCAGACATCCAGTCTGCCGATGCTACCGACCACTTCGCACAGCAAGCTGGATCAGGTCATCAATCTGATTGAAGGGAATTACGTAGATACTGTCAATACAAAGAGAATCATTGAGGATGCTATTCCGGAAGTGCTCAAACAGCTGGATCCGCATACCGTTTATATTTCTGCCAAAGAGATGCAGGGAGTTTCTGAGGAGATGGCGGGTAATTTTGGTGGCATCGGTGTTCAGTTTTCGATTCAGAATGATACGGTAATGGTGATTGACGTCGTATCCGGTGGACCTTCACAGAAGTTGGGTATCAGGGCTGGCGACAGGATCGTGAAAGTTGGCGACTCCATACTCGTTAGGAAAAATTTGAAAAATGAGCTGGTATTCAAGAAACTCCGTGGACCAAAGGGTACGAAAGTCAAGGTTGGAATTTGGCGTAAAGGCTTGCCGGAACTGATTAATTTTGACATTACCAGAGGAGATATTCCGATTTACAGCGTGGATGTTTCTTATATGATCGACAGTAAGACAGGCTACGTGAAGGTCGGGCGTTTTGCCGATAAGACTTATGATGAATTCATGGCTGCGCTTGCCAAGCTGGATAACGGAGGTGCAGAACAGTTAATTATTGACCTTCGCGGGAATCCTGGAGGCTATTTGAACTCGGTCATACGCATGGTTAGCGAGTTCCTGGACAAGGGTGAACTCATCGTTTACACCTCTGGAAGGACTCAGCCAAAGAAAGAGGTCTTTGCAGAAAAGCGGGGCAGATACTATGGGAAAAGAGTGGTCGTACTGGTCGATGAGTACGCCGCCTCTGCGAGTGAAATCTTTGCAGGAGCAATTCAGGACAACGACCGCGGAACCATTATCGGCCGCCGGACTTTCGGTAAGGGTTTGGTTCAGGAACAGATGTTCTTTTACGACGGATCTGCCCTCCGGTTGACCGTAGCAAGATATTATACCCCGTCAGGAAGATGTATTCAGAAGTCTTACCAAAAAGGTACAGATGATTACTACGCTGACATTAGCAAGAGACTTGTTCATGGGGAGTTAATGCAGAAGGACAGCATCCATATGGCCGACACGGTGAAGTATTTTACGAGACTGAAACGGGTCGTTTTTGGTGGAGGCGGCATCATGCCGGACGTCTTTGTTCCGGCTGATACGACAGGAAATTCAACCTACTTTTTCAAACTCTTTCAAAAGGGACTGGTGTATCAATATGCCTTCGATTATGCCGACAAGCACCGCGAAGAGTTATCCCATTTGAAGAGCGGTGCCGAATTTACGGCTCTATTAAAGAAAGGATCCATTTTCAACGATTTCCTGCAATACGCTGTTAAAAATGGTGTGCCGAATAATGAAGCAGGAATCAAGATTTCAGGCAAGATTATTGAGACACAACTGATGGCCTATATCGCCCGCAATATCATAGGGGAGGAGGGCTTTTACAGTATCATCAGCAACATAGACAATACCTTGCTGGAGGCCGTGAAGGCTATCAACAACAAGGACAAGCTGGTCAGCGTGGAATAATTATTCAACCAGATTCTCTATCTTTTTATAAGCCTCGTCGATACCGGAAATATAATCTTTCTTGAGTTTCCTGTAATAATCCTTAACTATTTTAGGATTATCCTTCCCATCCGGGTTATTTACCTTTTCGACAGTATTATTGTGAAGCGCCACAACATCATCAATTACAGCCATTGCCGCTTGCTCTTTGCCATTAAAAGCCTGCACAAAATCGATGCTGTCACCGATTACCTGTGAAGATAGAAACGCAATTTCCTTTTTTAGATTTCTGATGCTTGCCATAACTTAAGTATTTATTATTAGAAAAGTTTTGTTTGTTGTGGGGTATTCTTCTTCTTCTGCTTATTCTTTAGCTTTTCAGCTTCCGCTTCTTCGTCTACAATTTTCTTCCTGAAATGTAAAGGATCCGGGAGTGTCCAGGAGGGTTTGTTTTCCCAGTTGGAGCGTATTTTTATGACCGTTTGGTAATAGCAAACCTCTTCAGGTTCAATTTTTTCTTTCAGGTTTCCTGAATCCCATTTCCCGTTGTCGTTTTTGTCGTAAATGGCTTTCATAAGGTATTTTTTGGGCTCCAGGAAGGAGAAAATGACATCCTGGTCCTTGATGATTCGAGCGCTTTTCAGGACTGGTTCACCTTGGCTGAAATCAAGAACCTGAATGATCGTCGGACCTTTTACGTTCTGAACGGAGACAATTATTTTCCCGTAGTGTTCCTCCTCCTGTGTCTTGAAATCAGTCTTAATTTGTTTCCCATAAAGGCCGTAAATGGTATTCATGGCGGTCGAATCGATAGTAAGCCTGTAGGTTGTGGCAAATTTCCAGGGGAACGAGATCAGGTATTTCCGGAAACTGGTGGTGTCTTTTCTGATCCGGGGACTAATCGGGTAAAAGGTCGTATCCTTTTTGACGTAAAGTTTGATCTTTGAAGTATCGAACGAGTGGATGGGTTGGGGAGATTCTAGAAGGATTTCCCGGTAGGGGTCGAAAGCACTTCCAATATTGGAATTAATTTGAATTCCCTTGGGTTCCACAATGATCTTTTTGCGCGCATTACGTTTGCTCTTATCTTTAGCGTCTGATTTGAATGATTGATCCTCAGGTTGATACAATTTGATGGTATCTTTCTTGGTAAAAAAGACGCCAAGACTATCTTGCTGAAGGTAGGATAATTTTAACATAAGAGTATCTCTCTTATATACCAAAGAATCAGTTATCCAAACCTTTAGGGTGTCTGAATTCCTGGATTTCTCGATCAGGTTCCATTTCCCTTCCGGGTGAACGTTCAGCATTTCAACATGGAAGGTATCTGCAGTGGAACCTATGAATGTCAGGTTGACAGTTTGACGCGTTGGCCGGGTATATTTGTCGAGTCTGAGGTCAAATCCTTTCTCAAAGAAGAGAGAAAAATTGAGTGGGTCAGGATAAAAGCGTGTTTTTCCAACTACAACGAGGGTGTCAGATCCTGTAACGACAGTATCTCTCTTTGGTTCATAAACCGCCGAAGGTGTAATCCGGTTCGCTAAAAACGAGATTGAGTCGACACCTGCTGTATATTTCAGGTTGTTATCGATATCACTCATGGCATAAATCATGTAACTCGCGACTGGTAGATTGGTCACGGCAAAGAAGCCCTGCGAATTGGTTTTACCAACAAAATCGGGGCGTGTCTTGTGGATCAGCGTATCGGAAGTCCCCTTGTAAAGCAGCACAAAGCACTTTGAAGGTTCCAGCGTAAAAGCATCCCTGACAAAGCCAACGATACGCATGGTATCCAGGTTGGGACCTGTGGAAAAGGCCAGGCGCAAGTTTCTGTATCTGTTCTTCTCGTTGTTGTCAACGATACCGTCCTTAAAGTCAAGGGAATAGGTTGTATTGGGAAGTAATTTTTCGTTGAGATCAACGATGAAAGTCTTTCCTTTGGTCCTGAAGATCGGTTTTTTTGTAGTAGGTGGGGAAACGATGAACTTATCATTTAGGTCGTCCGGTACGACAAACTTATTGAAGGTTATCCGGATTTTGGTGTCCTTAAAATTAAGCTGATTTTGTTCAGGAATACTTCTGACGATAATTGGAGGAACTTTGTCTTTGGGCCCGCCTTTAGGCATTCCCATATTAGCACACGAAACGATCAGAACTATTACGATGAATACAGAAACGATATTTTGCAGACTCCTTTTTATCACAGTTCGTGTCATATTAAATTACACTTCCGTTCTAAACCAGCCCGATGACCGGGTTTCGAAAAAATCACATTCGCAATTATTGATACCGGGTATATTTAACAAGAAGTTGAATCGGCCGAGAACTGTTTCCCCCCTTCAGCACGACGCGGCTGGCAGATCCACTGCGGTCGGAGTGAACCAGATAAAAGCTGGTTGTTTCAATCTCTTTTTTAATGATCTGTTCGAGGTGACGCGTGATATTAAAAGTATAACTAGCGGTTGTCGCATCATAGATACCCCCATAATAGGTGTTTGATAACTCGCTGTCCTTAGGAAAGGTTTCTGTATCAGTATTATCCATGTATTTCAGATACAAACGTGATGGCATTTGGTATCTGCGCGAATCTGTTGACAGAGTGTCAACAAAAAGCGTGATTGATGCCCGGCTGATGATATACTGGGTAGAATCCTTCCATTTATTTAGGGAAGGAATATCAATTTTAACCTTTATTCCTCCTGTCGGCTGCACGTAAACCAGGGTATCCTGAATGACATCCTGATTCAGTCTGGAGGCGAAAGAAGTTCTCTGATAATCGTGTGAGAAGGCAGCAACATTAGCCGAATTGCTCGTCACATTATAAGAGAAGAAGAGAGAGTCTTTGTTATTTGTGTGGTAATATAACCCTATCCCGGTACTAGTGGGTGAGATCCCGATCAAAGTCCCTTTCCTGCTTACCGGAGTGGCTTCGATGTATAATCCTTTAAAATACTTCAGAAATTCGTCGTTAGAGACCATTTTAAGCGTATCCAGCTGGAGAAGCTTTGCCCCAAGTGCCGGAGCTAGTCTGAAACGGACGTATTGAATGGTGGTGTCTATTTGAGCAGAGTCGGTCTTGAATTTTGGAATAAAACTTGCGGTTCCAATGGAAACACTTGAAGCAAGAGACTTCAGGTTGAAAGATGAAAGGTATTTCGAATCATAATTCAGATCGCCGGTAAGTTCATATACCTTGAAGGTCTGGGTTGTTGCAGTATCCCCGTAAATTTTCTTGTAAGTCAGCCTAAGAACCAGTGAATCAAGTACGGAAGTGGAAGGGAAAGCGGGATTGGAGGCAAGACGAAACTGTGCAGCAAAAGCGGCATCAGTCCTGCCAAAAAGAGGATCGTTAAAACTACCGATATAGTTGACTCCCGGACGGTCAACTCTTATCTTATCATCGGTGTAAGTAAATGACTTGATTGTTCCTGTTTCCTGGTAATTTCTGTTAAAAACGAGGGAGCTTCCTGGTAATAAATCTTTGCCCAGACTTTCGTTCCCTTTTTTACAACCTGAAAACAAGAAAGACAGTATGAATAGAGCCCCAACAATGGGGAAAGCTTCAAAATTTCGATTTTTCAATGGAGTCAACTTTTTAGTAAAATCGGCGCAAATTATAAAATTTTATTGTAAAAATCGAAATAGGAATCGATGTAACTTTCTTTGGGTTGAAAGTCGAGATAATGCATTCCTGAAGTCTTGATATACTGCTCAATGTTCGTATTAATCGCCGCACTACCCTTGATTGCTGCGTCTGAATAATTCAGCGCCAGCTTGGTGTAATTTTCGAAAGTTGGTTCGCTGAGGATGGAGATATCATTCACATCGATGCCATCTTCGGCAATCTTACGAGCCATCTCGCCGTTAAGAGGAGTCTTAAAATGGTCGTCGTAAACAGAATAGACGATTCGTGTATTGGCAAATAACGGGTTGTCTCTGTAAGTCTTCTTAACAAATAAAGGAACCATCCCGGTAAACCATCCATGGCAATGAATGATATCCGGCGACCAGCGAAGTTTTATAACTGTCTCCAAAACCCCCCTGGCAAAGAAGATAGCTCTTTCGTCATTGTCATCAAACTCTATATTGTTTTCATCTGTCAGCGCATATTTCCGCTGAAAATAATCCTCATTATCAATAAAATAAACCTGCATTCTGGCAGCCTGAATGGACGCAACCTTAATAATCAACGGATGATCGTTGTCGTTAATGATCAGATTCATTCCAGATAAGCGGATTACTTCATGGAGCTGGTTCCTTCGTTCATTAACATTTCCAAAGCGTGGCATGAAGGTACGGATCTCTTTCCCCCGTTCCTGTATCCCCTGTGGCAGATATCGACCAATTTCAGCGATTTCTGATTCAGGCAGATAAGGTGTTATTTCTTGTGAGATAAATAGAACCCTCTTTTTTTCCATTCCTTTTACTTAAATATTTTGCAAAAATATATAAAATTTCCGCAACTTTCAATCATTTATCCGACGGCAAAAGTTAAACTAAGTGAAACGACCCTAAGCAAAATCTTCGGGACACAAGTGAGGGATTGTCATTTTCGCCAGTTGTCGTTCACTTTAATCACTTTTATTTAGTTAATTTGCGAGTTCATCTCTATTAAAAAATGGAACTCTTCAGGAAGATAAATGAGTTGAAGTCTGTTCTCGATGCTGACCGTCAAAACGGGCTTTCGATTGGTTTAGTGCCAACGATGGGAGCGCTGCACAGGGGACACTTGTCACTGGTAGATCGTGCCGCCGAAGAAAACGACCGGGTAGTCGTGTCCATTTTTGTTAACCCTACTCAGTTCAATGATCCTAATGATCTTAAGAATTACCCGAGAAACCTCGATAAGGACCTTATGCTTCTCTCAACCAGGTCGTGCGATTACATCTTTTCCCCGAATGTGGAGGAAATGTACCCTGAACCGGATACCCGGAAGTTCGACTTTGGATCACTGGAAACAGTGATGGAAGGGAAATTCAGACCGGGACATTTCAATGGGGTTGCACAGGTGATGAGCAAGTTATTTGCTGTTGTGGAACCACATAAAGCATATTTCGGCAGGAAGGATTTTCAGCAATATTCGATCCTAAAAAACATGGTTAACAGGATGAAACTTCCGGTGCAGCTGGTTCCTTGTGACACGGTCAGAGAAGCCGACGGACTTGCCATGAGTTCCAGAAATGCATTACTTTCGAAGGAACATCGTATGGTGGCTCCCCGGATCTACCAAATCCTGAAGGAAGCTCAAAGAGAAGCCGGAAATCTTTCTCCTGAAGATGTTAGACGTCATGTTATTGAAAAAACAAATTCCGTTTCTTTGCTCAGACTTGAATATTTTGAGATCGTTGATGAATTAACGCTTCAGGAGGTCTCCAGCTGGAAGGAAGAAGGGGTAAAAGTGGGCTGCATTGCCGTTTTTGCCGGTTCTGTACGTCTGATTGATAATATAGTATTTGAAAAATAATAATATTCCAATGTTTATAGAAATTTGCAAATCAAAAATCCACAGGGTCACTGTTACAGGTGCAGACCTTCAGTATGTTGGAAGCATTACCATTGACGAAGATCTGATGGAAGCCGCGAATCTGATCGAGAATGAGAAGGTACAGATTGTCAACATCAACAATGGAGAACGTTTCGAAACTTACATTATCAGAGGCAGGAGAAAATCTGGCGATATTATTTTGAACGGACCGGCTGCCCGGAAAGTCGTTGCCGGAGATGTCATCATTATCGTCTCTTATGCTACGATGGATTTTGAGAAGGCTAAAACCTTCACACCCTCCATTATTTTCCCTGACACTGAAACTAACAGACTGATATAATACAAATTGGCAAAGACAAGAACATCCTTCGTCTGTCAGAATTGTGGTTACACCTCGCCAAAATGGATCGGCCATTGCTCTTCCTGCGGAGAGTGGAATACCTTTCAGGAGGAAGTGTCACTCCCTGCTAAGAGTCTGCAGGTATATTCCGGCTCCCCAACTTCCGCAAAACCTGTTACCCTTGATGAGATCGAGATGATGGAATTGCCAAGGGTTGATACCTGTAATGCTGAGTTCAACAGGGTTTTAGGTGGAGGAATGGTACCTGGCGGACTCATTTTACTGGGAGGGGAACCGGGGATCGGTAAGTCCACCTTGGTACTTCAGATTGCGCTGCAACTTAAGCACAAAAAAGTGCTCTATATCTCTGGAGAAGAGAGCCTTCAACAGCTGAAAATGCGCGCAGGCAGATTGGGTGGCAATAATCCGGATTGTCTTTTCCTTTGTGAAACTGTGCTGGAATCGATACTTCTGCACATCGACCGTGAATCTCCCGATCTGGTCATTGTTGACTCCATCCAGACTGTCAGTAGCGAAGCCATCGATTCAACCGCCGGGAGTGTGACCCAGATCAGGGAGTGCACGATTGCCATTATGAAATTGGCCAAAAGCAGGAATATTGCTGTGATATTGATTGGGCATATCAATAAGGAAGGAAGTCTGGCCGGACCGAAAGTACTTGAACACATTGTTGATACAGTCCTGCAGTTTGAAGGGGACAGGAATCACTTTTACAGGATAGTCAGGTCGGTAAAAAACCGTTTCGGATCGACCTCCGAACTTGGAATTTATGAAATGCAGCAATCCGGGTTACGGCAGGGTTCCAATCCATCGGAAATGTTGCTTTCCTCACACAATGAAGGATTAAGCGGAACTTCTACTGCCGCAACCATTGAAGGGATGCGGTCGTTCTTGATTGAAGTTCAGGCGCTGGTTGGTTCTGCTGCTTACGGTACTCCTCAGCGTTCAGCCACAGGATTTGATCTCAGACGGATGAACATGTTATTAGCCGTGCTGGAAAAAAGGGCAGGCTTTAAATTGATGGTGAAAGATGTGTTTCTGAACATTGCAGGAGGGTTACGAGTGGATGATCCTGCCATGGACCTGGCCGTTATCTGCGCTATCTTATCTTCAAATTTCGACGTATCCATCGATAAAGGCATCGCATTCGCTGGAGAAGTGGGGCTGACAGGTGAAATCAGGCCGGTCGGGAGAGTGGAACAGCGTATCGCAGAAGCCGAAAAACTTGGGTTTAAAGAGATCTACATCTCAAAATATAACAAAGGAGTTGACTTCTCCCGCTTTGGAATAGAGATTCACCAGATTGAACGTTTGGAGAAATTAGTCAGACTGCTGTTTGGAAAAAAAGAAATCTGATTAGTATTCCCAAAGATCCTGCTCGAAGTTGAAAATTGCCGTCTTAATTCTTTCTGATTCCTGGGAAGCGTACTCGCCTGTTGCGTACGACAGAATATCACGATTGTCGTATACATTCTCCTCTTTGATAATGTAGCCATCAAAATTCCTAATCAGAAACAAATCGTCAAAGCTGAAGTTCCTGGCGCCATTGCTTGCATTCAAGGATTCATTTTTAGCAAGAAGCGTTCTGATCTCAGGATAGTACACCCAGAATAACTTCTTCCTTAATGGTATTTCCTGGGCTGTGTCTTCATCACGGAAATAAACTCTGATCGGACAAATACCAAGAATCCTAACCTGCAAGGATGATTTTTGTTTGTCGAAATACCATATCTCCTTTATCATCAGTTGTTTAACTTCGTCTGTTGGGATTTCCTGCTGAATGGTTACTGGCTCCATCTGCCCATTTTCAAAATTCCTGCGCATGACGGTCTTGGTACCGGCACCGAACTGCGCCTTCACCTGATCATAACTCATTGGCGTGACAAATTCGTTGTTATCAAGAATCGGTGCCTCAAAAGCAAGGATGGTATTTGCCTTGATTCCTTTCAAGAGGAGATTGATCAGATTGATTCGTCCCTGAACTTCAGTTTTTGGGAAATAAAAATGCTGATTTGCCTTCTCTCTCATATCGACCAGACGCCAGACGGTCTTTGACCAGATAACATCTGCCTCGCGAACACCCGGCAGAACAGTAGGTTTGCGTTCAAAGGTGATTCTTTTCTCATAAATACCTGCATTCCTGTTTTTTACAAGGTCTTCGATTCCCTGACCCATCAGGGAATTACAGGCAGAATTGCCGGCAATAAATATTAAAAGAAAAAATAATAATCGTCTCATAATGCTTAATTAATTTTAAAGCTGATTGCAGATAGGGTCCTGGTAAATCCGTCCTCACCCTTAACAACGATGTTATCAATATAAATCCTGCTTCCCTTTGTTAAGCCATTAAACAAATCTCTTTGTTCCTGTGAGAAACGAGCGCCCTGCGTTGATTTGTCATATTGGAATCCTCCCCTCGACGAGGTAGAAACATTGAAGGACAGAACCTGGAATTTCATGTCAAAATCGAAATCAGGGATTTCGGCAAAAACGCCCTGTTCTGCGATAAGTTCGTTCTTGGTAATTAATCCCTCGTTCTTTCCGGCAATAGTAGCGAGTGGGTTTGGAACCCGTTTTACCCTGAACTGCATGGTTCCAATTTGCTTTACTACTTTATCGATAGTCGCGCTGACAGAAATTACCGCGAAGACTCCTACCTTGTCAGGATAAGCCATGAATCCGTCGGCAGATCTTTCAATACGGCCGTTTGTCATGGCGACGGAAATTTCCTTGGAGGAAATTCCGGGTACGGAAACTGAGACAGGATTTGGGAGACCGGCATATAGGATATTCATTCTCGTAGGCGAAACTGTCATGGACGGCTTAACTACCTCATACTCCTGTTCGAACGGATATTGAATAATATTTCCGCTTGGGCTCTTGAAATTAATGTAACCTCTCCAGGTAGCGGTCCCTTCTTTACTGGTTGTAACTTTGTATGTACCTGCATTTTCACCCGGAATGATTGGCAACTTAGCACCGTTGACAATAATCTCAGGGACAGCTGTCGTATCGATTGCCGAGATAAAAACCTTGGCTTCGTAAGAATCGCCCTGAAGGATATAACTGGATTTTGGTATTACCTGGGCTTTAAGTTTGTTGAATTTGAAGGAGGCCGCATCAATTTTACTGTAATAATAATTGATTGCATCAGATTCGCTGTTTCGGATATCGCTTTGCATTTTAGACATCAGCGTGATCACAGCGATAAGCGGGTAACCAGCAAATTTACTGCTTTCCCAGGATGGTGTACTGCCAGCTTCCCCGGGAGGATTGGATGTATCGAGACTCTTCTCAATAGAAGCTATCAAGGAAGTTTGTGAAGGATCAATGCTCGAGAGTAAAAAGCTCCTGTATTCTTCGATTGCTTTCTTCAACGTGGTTCCGTTCTTCTTGGTGATCATTATTTCTTCAGAGTAGTTCAGATCCTCTTTGTTGAGGATATTATCGATCTTTCCTTGAGGACCATCCGCCTTCTTTACAATCATCTCTTTATAATGCGTAATCAGATTGTAAAGCGAATCCGTTCTTTCCTTAATTTTTAAGACGGTACGATTCAATTCTCCTACTTTTTGAGGATTCTCCTGAGCCGCATTGTTGAAGTTGTTGTAGACGCTTTGATTCTTGTTGTTAAAGTTTTCAATGGTTTTCATGAATCCCTGGTCCACCAGAGCAAAAGCATCCACAACAGACTTGTCAACGTTGAGTGCCAACATAGCCGTTAAGACCAGGTACATCAGGCTTATCATTCGTTGCCGGGGTGTTTCCGGACAGTTTTTTACTCCCATGAGGTCAGCAAATTGATTATATTAACCTTTGATATTCATCGCTCCAAGCATATTCCCGTAAACCTGATTTAATGCTTCCAGATTTTTGTTCATTCGCTCAGTCAGTTGACGGTATTTTTTTGCTTCTTCAAGTGTTTCATTCACCATATGCTGCAATCCAGTCTGATCTGTCACACTTTGTGCTGACGACTCGCTTAGTTTTTTAACATTTTGAAGGTGAAGCTCATAAGATGAATTCAGAGATGACATACTCGAATTAATCTTAGAGATCTCTTTCGAATAAGTTTTTGAGTTCTCGTTGATGGCAGAAATATCCTTATGGAGCGAATCCGTAAATTCTTTATAAGAGACCGTAAGTTTCTCACTGGTAGAGGCGAGCTGGCTGTTGATCTTTTTAGTTGACTCGGAGAAGTTTTCTGCCAACTCTTTTGATGAACCAGCTATAAGTTTAGAAGAATGCTCATAACTGTGAACCAGATCCCCGAGTGATTTTTCAACCGACAGGGTAGCCTTGTTGTTTACCTCAGAGAATGAACTCATTGATTGAGAAGCATTGCCCAGGTTTTTAACATATAATTCAGTCGCAAGGGTGGCGCTGGAAATTTCTGAAATACCTTTGGCAGTATTGGTAAGATCCTGAAGTCCTTTCTTTAACTTAGCCAACATATCAGGGGTAATCTCGGCTTTTTCCAACATCTCATCCAGGCCTTTTGTTCCGCCCGTTTTGCCTTGAACTTCCAGTTCTTCATCGAATTCGTAATCGGGATCCAGTTGAGGATATACTTTTGACCATTCTGGCGTTTCGACCAGTGGTTCGAATGCGGATAGAAAGAATATCAACGCTTCGCAGGACATTCCGACCATCAGCATCTCTCCTCCGCCAGTCCAGTGCTCGAGTTTAAAAAGTGCTCCCAATAGTACGACAGA
Source organism: Prolixibacteraceae bacterium (assembly GCA_036508555.1). GTDB lineage: Bacteria > Bacteroidota > Bacteroidia > Bacteroidales > Prolixibacteraceae > CAINVV01. The sequence continues at coordinate 10,455 of DATCHD010000096.1, read as the reverse complement.
TGCGCCAAAACTATAGAAGTAATTCATGGTAGATCTCCATTTTCGGGAGTGGGTCAAATCAGTAAGTCCCATAATAATTTGGTATTTTTTTGTGTTGATTAATTATCGTCACCGATAGAAGAACGAACGCATCTGAATCCGACATAGGATTTTGCCGTATCCTGGTATTCGAAGGTACGTGTTCCAACCTGAATATAATAGGCAATGTCTTTCCAGGATCCCCCTCTGATTACCTTACGCTTCATGGTGGGAGGATCGTCAGATAATGCATTGTATTCGAAGTTGGGATTCATATCGTGCATAAAATTATACGTAGATTCATCGTAAGCAGTAATGGTCCATTCTGCTACGTTGCCAGCCATATCATACAAACCATAACCATTCGGTTCGTAAGTTGCAACTTTGACGGATGCTTTTCCTCCGTCATCGCTGTAATTTCCTCGCATTGGCTTAAAATTGGCAAGAAAGCATCCGGTCTTAGACCTTGTATAATATCCTCCCCAGGGATACATAGAATTATCCAGTCCGCCTCTGGCAGCAAGTTCCCACTCAGCTTCTGATGGCAGTCGATAGTCCTGAACGGTGTAATCACCCTTGCCGGAAAGGCTTTTATTCTTAAAGTTCGTCCGCCACATGCAAAAAGCCTTGGCTTGCTTCCAGCTGACACCGACCACAGGATACTCATCAAAGCCAGGATGCGAAAAATACAATTTTGCCCATGGTTCATTAAACGCATAAGTGAAATCGCGAATCCATACCAGGGTATCAGGATAAACATTAACTGCTTCGCTCATGATAAAACTTGAGCGGTTTTGGATAGGGACCACCTTGCCATTCAGATCCAGGATACTCCCGGTGTAAGCTTGTTTGCTGTAATCGTAAGCGTTTAGGCGCCGGGCAGCCTGTTGAAGATCCACCCAGAAATAGTTATAATTCAGTTTTCTGATATCGATTTCCTTCTTCCCGAAAATTCTTTCTGTCTTATCATAATAGAGTTGCTCAAGCTCAGTTACATATTCGGCCTTCTTCCAATTGAGTCTTACATTGTAATCCAGTGTCGGCGGATCAATAGGATCTCCCCTCCGGGAGGTCGTGGGCTTAAATTCCGGAAATTTCTGAGATAACAGATCTCTGGCAACAGAATCGCGCACCCAGTAGACAAACTGACGGTACTCGTTATTCGTAATTTCCGTGTCGTCCATCCAAAAAGTGGCCAGATCGACCGTACGTGTAGGGGTAATAGCTCCTGTAATGTCCTGATCAGAAGGCCCCATATTGAAACTTCTGCCAGGTATCAGCACCATCCCCAGCGGTAAAGGTTCAAGGTATTTCCCGCGTTTTCGAACTCCGGTCAATTCACCGTTACCACTGTTTTTACAACCAGATAACAGCACCATGACCGAAAAGCTACCATAAACAAGCAATCGTTTTATCGTTCCACTCATATCTTGTGAACCTCTATATTTTTATTCCAAAGTTACAAAAACCTTACATTTTTGGTTTTTTGACCTCTATTTTTGTTTAAACTAACAGCGTAAGAAACAAAAAGTTCATGAGAACCAGAGTTATAACGGGATAGAACAGATGTATTCAAATCATACGAATAGCCTATTTTTAACCCATTTTGCATCTCAAATCCTAAAAAAACTACTATTGCATCCTGATTCCGGTATCCTAATCCACCCCAGAATCTTTTATTGTATTGAACAATAACGTCCAAATCAACTTGCGACGTTGAACCGTCTGATTTTACTAAGAACGAAGGTTGTACAACGAAACGGTCATCATCCGGTTCAAGGTTGTATCCACCTGTGAAGTAATAATGCCTCTGCAAGGAATAGTGCCCGTTCTCTTCAAACACAAAAGAAGGCTGGGTAAGATGAAGGGAAGAAAATGCCAAATAATACTTCTTGTGTCTGTAAAACAGCCCTGCTCCAAAATCAGTAAGAACGCCATTTACCTCCTGTTTAGGCAGTGATGGATCCGACCCGTCAACCAAGTCTCCGCCTTGCGATTCCGACCAGCCAGGACGAAGATTTTTATTCATCATGCCCAGGGATGCTCCGCAACCCAACAGTCCTGTTCCAAGTTGAAAACGATATGAATAACTGAATGAGAATGATACATTATTCTCATAACCAATAGCATCCTTTACTACCGTGAAGCCCAACCCATCAGCATTTCCGATTAATTTAAGGGATGCGTCAACCTGAAAAGCAGTCGTCACAGGCGCTCCCGGAAACCCAACCCACTGCTGTCTGTTCAACAGCGAGAGATTGATTAAACCGGTATTACCAGCGTACCCGGGATTAATCATCAAATGGTTGAACATGTGTTGACTTACTTGCGGATCCTGCTGTGCACTCGCAGCGAATGTACATATATTTAACAAAATCCACAAAAGTCTGAAAAATTTCATTCTCTATTTAGTAACTTTTGTTGAAAGAAATCCACCACCTGTCTGGTATTTCATTCTTGCATGCTCTGCGGTAGTCTTTTTTTGAACAGGGAACGCGAAGCGGAAAAAGGTCGCAGTCAGGAGAAGGAACTTCCATCCACCAGCGCTTGGAAACCGGATGCTTAAGAAATGTTACCGGTTCAGGTATTCCTTCAATAGGCACTATAAAATGCAGAAAATCAATTGCTTCATCTTGTGGGACTTCGTCTGATTTCTTGGATTTCGCCTGGAGGAAATACCAACAAATCTGAGCTGCCATCATGGCCCCACTATGGGCCGGATCCAAATCCGGATTATAACCGAAAAGTGAAAACCAGCAAGGCTTGGTTGAAATACCTGCATACCAGGAAAGCTGACAAGCTTCTTCCCCGGTTAAACCATTCGGAGAATTTCTGATCTGTCCAGGCGCTTCGCATAGTTTCAAAGCTCCAAAATCAAAGCTTACCAGATCAGTCTCCCGAAGAAATGGCTCCATTTCCTCGATATCGTTTCTTAAATCTCCCAGTGTTATGAGCGAACCATTGAATTCTTCTGCGAAAGTATCCCTGCTATCGGGCGAAACGAAAAATGATTGTACGGCCATCACATTTACAATGGTTTCCGCAGAGAGATTATTGAGGAAGATATCGTCGGTTATCCACTCTTCCTCTGCCAGGCTGTCGATACGATCATCTATTATTGTCAGGATCGCACCACTTTTATTTATTCCCGTTATCAATGGTATGGTAAAACTCTGATTTCCACCAATAAACAATAACGGAATATTCCTGGACACCAATTCTTCCGACAGTAGCCTGACAGCTGCAATGGTGTCAGCAACATCCTTTCCTGTCTTAACATCTCCTAAGTCAACAACAAGAAAGGTGCCAGAGAAATCCTTAAGCTGGTAAAGCTGTTCCCTGATTGCCGAGGGAGCATTCGCAAAACCTGATGAAGATGATATGCGGTCATCAGTAATCCCAAGAATCACTGCATCCGGCAGAGATGATTCATCCCATACAGCATGGACTAGTTTACTTCCCAGACGATCCTTATCTCCGGAGAAATTTTTGATCACAGATAAAGTCTTGGCCGGTGTGAGTAATTCCTTAAACATGAGTTTATGTTTTCTTCTGTTTGGGCTTTTTCAGTTCGGCATCAATTACCTCTTTACAAATCAGATAAGTCAGTTGTTCAGGATTGATACCTTTTTTGAGCTTGAAATTCTGCTTTTTATATGCGATATAAGGGCCCCAGCGACCCTGAAGTACCTTGATCTCAGGATCTTCATCGAACGTTTTCAAAAGGGAATTCGAAATCTTCTCCCTCTTCTCCAGAATCAGTTCTGTGGCTCTGGTTAATATTATGGTGTAAGGATCATCAACGCCTTTCTTCAGGGAGACAAAATTGGAGTCATGTTTAACATAAGGACCAAATTTGCCTATCCCTATCAAGACCTTCTTGCCTTCAAATTCCCCAAGGTCTCTCGGAAGATCAAATAGTTTTAGCGCCTGTTCCATTGTAATAGTCTCGATACTCTGTCCTTGTTGCAGACTGGCGAAAACCGGTTTTTCGCTTCCATCTTCGGATGTTTCACCAATCTGAATGAAGGGCCCAAACCTTCCTATTTTTGCCGATATGGCTTTCCCGGTAGTAGGATCATTCCCCAGAATTCTTTCACCGCGGGCTCTTTCTGAATTGGCAAGGGCATCTTCAATCTGCTTATGGAAAGGGAGATAAAAATCATCTATCATTTCCTGCCAGACGAGATTACCCTCGGCAATTTCATCAAAATGTTTTTCCACGGAAGCCGTGAAATTGAAGTCGACAATCGGTTCGAAATGTTTCATCAGGAAGTCATTGACAACCAGGCCGATGTCTGTCGGAAAGAGTTTCGCTTTTTCCGTACCCGTGATTTCTGTTTTTTCTTCCCGATTGATGTTTCCGGATTTCAGCAGCAACTGAACGTAACTGCGCTCCGTTCCGGGACGATCTTCCTTCACCACGTAATCGCGTTGCTGAATGGTTGTGATCGTAGGAGCATAAGTCGAAGGACGGCCAATACCAAGTTCCTCCAGCTTTTTTACCAGGCTGGCTTCTGTGTAACGAGGTGGTTTTTGTGTAAAACGTTGCTGGGCAAGGATGGATTCAGCTTCCAGTTTTTGATGAACCTTCAGCGGGGGAAGTAATCCTTTTTCGTCATCTGAGAGATTCTCATCATCACTCGATTCAAGGTAAACCCCCAGGAAACCATCAAACTTCATTACTTCGCCCGTTGCGAGAAACCGTTCATTCGTATTGGAAATATTTATGGTCACATTGGTTCGTTCGAGCTCGGCATCCGCCATTTGTGACGCAAGTGTACGCTTCAAGATAAGGCTGTACAATTTTTTTTCCTGTGATGTTCCCTCGATCTCCTCGTCGAAAAAATTGGTAGGACGGATGGCCTCGTGAGCCTCCTGTGCACCCTTTGAGTTTGTTTTATAGTGACGGATCTTTACATATTTCTCTCCGTAGGTATCCAGGATCTTCTTCTTTGCACCATTCAAAGCTGTCTGTGAAAGATTCACGGAATCGGTACGCATATAGGTAATCTTACCTGATTCATAGAGTCTTTGAGCGACCGACATGGTTAATGATACCGGGAATCCCATCTTCCTGCTGGCTTCCTGCTGAAGGGTAGAAGTGGTGAATGGTGGTGCCGGAGATTTCTTTGCCGGTTTGGTAACAATATCGCCGATAATAAATTCAGCCTTACCGCATTTTTGCAAAAACAAATTTGCATCCTCCTCTTTTTCAAATCTTTCGGAGCACTCTGCCTTAAGAAGGGTGCTCTTTCCTGATTTTTCGGGTACGGTAAAGAGTGCATTAACCTTAAAGAAAGGAACTGTTTCGGTATTGGTAATCTCCCGTTCACGTTCCACTATAAGCCTTACAGCCACCGATTGAACCCTTCCGGCGGAAAGGGATGGTTTAACCTTCTTCCAAAGTACCGGTGATATCTCAAATCCTACCAGTCGGTCAAGGATACGGCGTGCCTGCTGCGCATCCACCAAAGCCTTGTTCAGAAGACGCGGATTTTCAATGGCGTGCTGTATCGCATCTTTTGTAATTTCATGAAATACAATACGTTTGGTGGATTTTGGATCGAGCTTCAGTACTTCCATCAGGTGCCATGCAATGGCCTCCCCTTCGCGATCTTCGTCCGACGCGATCCAAATAGTTTTTGCCGTTTTGGCCACCTTCTTCAGGTCGGCCACAACTTTTTTCTTATCTTCAGAGACGATGTAATTTGGCTCATAACGATTGTTCACGTCAACGCCGAAATCCTTCTTGTCCAGATCACGAATATGTCCGAAACTGGACTTAACCAGATAATCTTTGCCTAAGAATTTTTCTATCGTTTTTGCCTTGGCAGGAGACTCCACAATGACCAGATTTTCTTCCATAATACGAACTAAGTGACCAGTGACTTTTTAAAAAACTTTGCAAATTAACGAAAATCAAAGCCTAACTTCCAAGTTTTTAATAGAAAGATTATAAATTAGATCTTTATTGCCCGTCAATTTGTTTAACAACCAGCCATCTTCTACTTTTGAAAACGCATATTAACATAGGATCATTCTTTAATATTAATTAATACACGTTTTTATGAGCAGTTTCATGAGCGCCTCCATCGGGCGTAAATTTTTAATGAGCCTAACAGGACTCTTCCTGATCTCATTTCTCTGCATTCACCTCACTTTGAACCTGTTTCTAACTTTCGACGATTCCGGCAGTCTTTTTAATCTTGCGGCGCATTTTATGGCGACAAATCCGGTCATCCGGATTATGGAACCAATTCTGGCGATTGGATTCGTGATTCACCTCATCTGGTCGGGATGGATCACCCTCGGAAACATGAGGGCCCGGCCTCAGAAATACGAATATGGCGATCAGTTGTTAAGTTGGTGGGAACCTGCTAAAAATATGTTCATCCTGGGTGCAATGGTCTTGATTTTTCTGGTTATCCATATATCAAATTTCTGGATTAAGATGAAGTTCACAGGGGATCCCCTGTTAACCAGCGTTAACATTGATGGCACTGAGATGCACAATGCTTATGCGCTGGTTCGTAATCTTTTCCTAAACAGATGGTATGATGTGCTTTACATCGTCGGAGGAATCCTGGTAGGTCTACATATTACCCATGGATTTTGGAGTGCATTCCAAACCATTGGCTTCAGTAATCAGATCTGGCTGAAGAGACTCAAGTGCCTGGCAATCACTATAGGTATTGTTTTCGCCATTGGGTTTTCCTACATCCCAATTTATTTCATGATCAAATTCTAAAATGCAATTCAAAGTTTCCACAATATGAGCAAACTGAATTCTAATATACCAGCCGGACCCATTGCCGAAAAATGGACTAACCACAAGGCAAAAATTAAAGTCGTCAGTCCGGCCAACAAACGCAAACTCGATGTGATAGTGGTAGGTACCGGACTGGCTGGAGCTTCAGCTGCCGCCTCGCTCGCTGAAATGGGATATAACGTGACTTCTTTCTGTTACCAGGATAGTCCCAGAAGGGCCCATTCTATAGCCGCCCAGGGCGGTATCAATGCAGCCAAAAACTACCAGAACGACAACGATTCTGTTTATCGTCTCTTCTACGACACCATCAAAGGCGGTGACTACCGGGCCAGGGAGGCCAATGTCCACCGACTTGCCGAGGTCTCTCCAAATATTATTGATCAGTGTGTGGCACAGGGAGTTCCATTTGCCCGTGAGTATGGTGGCTTGCTTTCCAACCGCTCCTTTGGTGGAGTCCTGGTAAGCCGGACCTTCTATGCCCGTGGACAGACCGGTCAGCAGTTGTTGCTCGGCGCTTACTCCGCCCTTAATCGTCAGATCAATGAGGGTACGGTGAAAATGAATACCCGTCATGAGATGCTCGACCTGGTGTTGATCGATGGCAAGGCGCGCGGAATCATTGCCCGCGACATGGTAACCGGCGAAGTGAAACGTTTTGGTGCACACGCCGTTGTGCTTGCAACCGGTGGTTACGTAAATGTCTTTTTTCTGTCGACCAATGCAATGGGATGTAACGCCTCTGCTTCGTGGGTAGCCTATAAGAAAGGAGCCTGCTTCGCCAATCCGTGCTATGTGCAGATTCATCCTACCTGCATCCCGGTTCACGGGTCACAGCAATCCAAGCTTACCCTGATGTCGGAGTCCTTACGTAACGATGGGCGGGTATGGGTGCCAAAGAAACAGGAGGATGCAGAGAAGCTGAGAAAAGGGACACTCAAGCCCAATGATATCCCGGACGAAGACCGCGATTTCTACCTGGAGCGAAGGTATCCGTCGTATGGAAACCTGGTTCCCCGCGATGTGGCCTCCAGAGCGGCCAAGGAGCGCTGTGATGCCGGTTTCGGTGTGAACAAAGAGGGGATGGCGGTGTTCCTCGACTTTAAATATGCCATTAAGAGGCTTGGGAAAGATACCATCGCCAAACGGTACGGAAATCTTTTCCAGATGTACGAAAAAATTATGGATGTTGATCCTTACCAGGAACCTATGCAAATCTATCCTGCCATCCACTATGCGATGGGCGGAACATGGGTCGATTATAACCTGATGACAACCATCCCCGGACTTTATTCCCTTGGGGAAGCCAATTTCTCTGATCACGGTGCGAACCGTCTGGGTGCTTCAGCGCTCATGCAGGGATTAGCAGATGGCTATTTCGTGCTTCCTTATACCATTGGCGACTATCTTGGTAATGAGATTATGGTACCGAAGATCGATACCAACGCTCCGGAGTTCGAAGCGGCGGAAAAAGCTGTCGTTGAAAGACTTGAAAGACTGTTCAATATCAAAGGAAAGACCCCGGTGGATCACTTCCACAAAAAACTCGGTTCCATTCTCTGGAATCATGTCGGGATGTCTCGTAACGAAGCCGGACTGAAAAAAGCCATCGAAGAGATCAAACAACTGCGGAAGGAATTTTACAAAGACCTGCTGGTACCAGGGGAACTGAAAAATGTCAATCCTGAGCTGGAGAAAGCCGGCAGGGTTGCCGATTTCCTTGAATTAGGAGAACTGCTGGCCCGTGATGCACTGAACAGAAAGGAATCATGCGGAGGGCACTTCCGAGAAGAATCAGCAACCGAAGAAGGGGAAGCCAAGCGCGACGATGAAAATTTTGCCTATGTGGCTGCCTGGGAATATAAAGGCATGGATGAAGAACCCGTTCTACACAAGGAAGACCTGGTATTCGAGACCATCCAATTAACCCAAAGGAGTTATAAATAATAGTTTGAAGACTGAAAAAAACGATCAAAATGGCAGATATTATACTCAATAAAATAAATGTAAAGGTCTGGAGGCAGAATAATCCGAAAGCCAAAGGACGTTTCGAGACCTATCAGGTCGAAAACGTGTCGCAGGGATCCTCCTTCCTGGAGATGATCGATATCCTCAATGACAAGCTGATACTGGAAGGCAAGGATCCAATTGCCTTTGACCACGATTGCCGCGAAGGGATCTGTGGAATGTGTTCGATGTATATCAACGGTCATGCCCATGGTCCGGATTCTGAAGTAACGACCTGTCAACTGCACATGCGGAAATTCAGCGAAGGACAGACAATTGTTGTAGAACCTTGGCGGGCTGCGGCTTTCCCGGTAATTAAAGATGTAATGGTAGACCGCACAGCTTTTGAAAAAATACAGCAGGCAGGAGGTTATATTTCTGTCAACACCGGTGGAGTGCCCGACGGTAATGTGATTCTGATAGGTCAGGATGATGCTGAGGAGGCCATGGATGCGGCAGCCTGCATTGGTTGCGGAGCCTGTGTGGCAACCTGTAAAAACTCATCCGCGATGCTATTTGTCGCGGCTAAGGTTTCTCAGTTTGCCAAACTTCCGCAAGGTAAGGTGGAGGCAAAGAAACGTGCGAAGGCCATGGTGGCAAAAATGGATGAACTGGGGTTCGGTAGCTGCACCAATACAGGAGGCTGCGAGCTTGCCTGTCCGAAAAGTATCTCCATTGCGCACATCGCCAGGTTAAACCGTGAATACCTTTCTGCTAAATTTTCGGATTGAAAATAAACTATAATGGTAACAGAAAACGCTGCTATATGCGGCGTTTTCTGTTATGAACAACAGATAGTTAATAACTCCTGATGACTCTAAGCCGGCGAAGTGCATTTAATTTTTGAATATACATATCTTCGCCATAAGTCAAAAAATATTCCCGTTAATACAAAAAAATGCCTTACAGAAGACTACCAAATACAGATCAGGCAAGATTAAGGGCCATCAATACAGCGATTCTGATGGGACAGAAGAAGACTGTCGAAGAACTTGCATTCTCAGATGTTACACTCAACCGGTTAAGGGTCTTTTTCCCGTTATTCGAAACAAATCTCATCCATCATAAGCTGGCCAGATCCCAACAGGACAAAAACAGCCGCTCCTACCTGGAGTTTGCCAGGAAAGCCAGAATCTATCTCTCTCACTTTATTCAGATTCTTAACTTTTCGATTCAGCGAGGCGATATGAAGGCCGATGTTCGTAATTATTACGGGATGGTCGGTGACAAGAAATCTCCCTCGTTAATCGTTGAATCAGAATTGCTGGAGTGGGGTAAAAAAATAATTGAAGGCGAACATCAACGGGTGCTTCATGGTGGGAACCCGCTCTACAATCCATCTATCGCGGTAGTAAAAGTAAAGTTCGATCAATTTGTTGATGCTTACTATTTTCAAAAGACACTGCAAAGCAACACTGCCAGATGGACACAGAAAGTAGCAGGCCTGCGCGCCGAAGCCGATGAGATTATCCTGGATATCTGGAATGAGGTTGAGGAGCATTTTTCTGACTGTCCAGAAGACATCAAGAGAGAAAAAGCTACTGAATATGGGGTGGTTTATGTTTTCCGTCCGATGGAGAAGCAACCAGCCAGGTCAGGTATTTTGAACAGGCTGAATCTATTATAAACCGGCTCCTTCTCAGGCACAGTTCAATTCTTAG
>DATCHD010000095.1:0-39872 GCA_036508555.1 Prolixibacteraceae bacterium | reverse complement strand
GCAAAGCCGATTCTCTCAGCAGGGATTCAATGCTGGTCTCGTTTAACGAGTTTATGACTTCTGTAATGCAGGAATACTATGACAACAAACTGCTCAACAACAAGGACCTGGCTGATCATTTTGGAAATAAGGATGATCAGGCGGAGGCTCAAAAACTGACCGCAACCCTGTCCGCCCATGGTATCCTGCTAAACTTCCGCGAAGGCGAATTCTACCTCGAACCCGATCTTGGTTTTGTGCGAGAGAGGTTAGGCAATGTGCTTACTGCCGGCAGCAGGGATTACCTGGCAACAAAGATCAAATTGGCCGGCAATTTGTCCGACGATCAGATCGGCGACTCGAAAGATAGCCAGTCAGGTGGCAAAAAAATGACCTTATCGCTACCAGACTCTATCGCTAACCAGGTAGTGGCATGGGAGGATTTCCTGACTAAATATCCCGGGTACGTGATGAGGGATGAAATTCATTCTCAATATCTTGACGCATTGACGGCCTATCTTTCCGGTGTAGAACAATTTCCGCTTTTCGATCCGGATACCAAAATTTTAGAATCGAAATATCAGTCCTCCTACCTGCAGTACATGGAATCTTACCCTAACCGGGAAAGCGCCAAAATCGTCGGGAAATTCTACGAACTACTTACCTTAAAAGGGTTTAAATACGATGAAGCGATGGACTCGTTCTTGTCGGAGGAAAACCTGACCCCAGCAATAAAACCCGAATGAACGCAAAACCAGTGATTAAAGATAAGGCGAAACTGACGCAGCTGACGGTAAAAAAACCGGCTCCCCTGATGCAGTTTCTGATCGAACAACTTCCTGGTAAGAGCAGGACGACCGTCAAATCCTTGCTGGCACACCGGCAGGTTTCCGTTGGCGCACATGCCATCACACAATTCGACTACCCGCTGGAATCCGGACAAATGGTGACCCTCAACTGGGGTGTCGTTACCGAACAGACCCGGTTGCGCGGCGTGAAAATTCTCTTTGAAGATCCCTATGTCGTTGTGATTGAGAAGGAAGCGGGAATGCTTTCCATCGCGACCGCCAAGGAAAAATTGCTAACCACCTATTCCATCCTGAGTGCCCATGTTAAGAAAGAAGACCCAAACAACCGGATTTTTGTCCTGCACCGCCTCGACCGGGATACTTCGGGGGTGATGATGTTCGCCAAGAGTGAGGCGATTCAGGAAATCATGCAGAAAGCCTGGCAGGAAGCAGTAATAAGACGGTCTTATATTGCTATCGTAGAAGGTATTGTGGAAAAAGACGAGGATACCATCCGCTCTTTCCTGAAAGAGAATAAGATGCTGTTTATGTATTCGACCAAGGTTCCGGGAGAGGGCGACGAGGCCATCACGCATTACAAAGTCCTGAAGCGCAGCGAGGAGTTTTCACTTTTGCAAGTGGAACTGGAAACGGGAAGGAAGAATCAGATTCGCGTGCACATGAAAGAGCTGGGACATCCGGTTGCCGGAGATAAAAAATACGGATCGAAGGTAAATCCGCTGCGGCGCACCTGTCTTCACGCCAATCTGCTGGCCTTCAAACACCCCGTCACCGGCGAGGAACTCTCCTTCGAAACCCCCGTGCCGCACAGGTTTCTGACGCTGTTTCAATAGCGTTTGTTTTTAACGGCGGGCATTTATTGTCTTCAAATAATTGCCCGGAGTCATTACTCCAAGAGCGCTGTACTTGAAGTCTTTGATATTTCTTGTGACAATTAAATCAATTTTGCCATTCAATTCAGCAGAGTAGTTTTGCAAGGCGTCTTCAAAATCCTTAAAATTAGAAGTCAACGCTTTTACGATAACATCTCTGTCCGTGGAAAGTACTTCTGTTATCGTTACCAATTGCATCAGTTTTTCGATAACTTTCTCATGCGTAGATGTTTGTCTTAATAGATAGTAAACATTGCTTATTATTACCGAAGTGATGAAACCTTTAATTTCCCTTGATTCGCAAAGTGACAAAACTTTTGCAGCATCGTCCGAAAAGGGCTTTCTATCAAAAAAAAAGTCCAAAATTACATCGGTGTCAATTAGAACTCGCTTCATTTCTAAAAATATTTTTCAGTAAGTCTTTTTGAGAGTTCCTTCTTGTAGTCCATGTTCTTGGGAGCCTTAAACGAACCTTTCAGGGACTCTACAATGGGAGTTAGTTCGATACTTTCATTATGGTCTTCCCTGGTGATGGCTTTGAGGTAGTTTTCGATAATGTCTGATAAACTGCGACCTTTTTCATTGGCGTATTTCTTGGCCTTTTCTATAATCGATTGTTCAATTGTCAAGGTCAATTTTGTATTCATGGCACACGTGTTTTTATTCAATAATTTATACGTGCGAAGATAAGTAAAATAAATGATACGTGTAAATATATTTTATATTATACGTGTATTTTTGTCTGTGGCTAACGTTGTTGTTCGCTATTACATATTAAGCCACTTTCTGCCTGTATAAATATTGTTGAAATTCCACAAACAATTTGCTGATGTTGGCAACGTCTCCCAAGATGTCTTTGGCATCTTCCAGTGATTGATATTTATTGGTCAGCAAGATGGGCAATTTATCCTGATCGAGTTCTTCGACACCGGTTTCGATATATTTACTCAGGACGAATTCGATAAACTCCTTTTGCTTGTTGTTAAGCAGGGTGAAAATAGTAGCCTGGGCTGCTGCGACCCTTGCTTCTCTGGTCATCGGCTTGATGTCGCTGTTAAACACATATTCAAGGACATCAAACAAGTCGCTTTTTTCAGCATCAATAAGCTTTTGTAAAGTCGTCAATTCTTCCTTTCCATAACCTGCCTGGTCCAGTTTCTCCAACAAGATTCGCCTGGTCATTGGATTGCTCCATAGCGTACGCAACTCTTCTTCGCTTTTAAAAACGTTGGGTAGTTCACCAAACAGATTATTCAGAAACTCTTCCGCCGAAATAGGTTTGCCGTCTATACTCCAGAACGAAGTGGAAATCATCGATTGGATTTCCCTCTCTTTTCCGTCACGCAATTTAACTTTCACTTTCACTTTCTTTTGACATACGCAGGGCCTTTGACCGCAAACATAACAAGGCTGCGGCTCCTTCATGCATGAGCAGGATATTTGTCCGCAGATTGGACAAGGTTGTGGCTGTGGTTTTGGCTTATCAGGACATTCGCAAATTACCTTGCCACATATCTCGCACTTCAACGCCTCTCCATCCCATTCAGGGTCAGCAAAATGATGATAGGCATCCACAAAATCATAGATCGTAAAAAAATCTTTGCCGTCAAACAACCTGGTTCCCCGGCCTACAATCTGTTTGAACTCTATCATGGAGTTGACCGGACGCATCAAAACGATGTTCCGGATATTCCTTGCATCCACACCTGTGGAAAGCTTTTGTGAGGTCGTCAGTATCGTCGGGACTGTCTTTTCGTTGTCCTGAAATTCCCTTAAAAACTGTTCGCCTATCTCTCCGTCATTGGCCGTTACCCGGACACAATAATTCGGATCAGTCGATTTTTTGTACTGGTTGACCAAATCGCGCACTGCCGCAGCGTGATCCTGCGTGGCACAAAAAATAATCGCTTTCTCCTTCTGATTGGCTTCGTCCATGTAAATCCAGACACGTTTGGCCTCTCTTTCTTTTATTTCAATGATGCGGTTGAAGTCTGGTTCCGTGTATATTTTCCCCTCTTCAATTTCTCCTTCAATGATCTGGTCATCGCTGGTGTAGATATAATCGTCAAGGGTCGTCTTGATGCGTTTTACCTTGAAAGGCGTAAGGAAACCATCGTTAATCCCTTCCTTAAGTGAATAGATATAAACAGGTTCGCCAAAATATTTGTAGGTATCGATATTGTCTTTCCGCTTGGGAGTAGCGGTCAATCCCAATTGTACTGCCGGAGAAAAGTATTCCAGGATTCCCCGCCAGTTGCCTTCATTATTGGCTCCACCCCGGTGGCACTCGTCTATGATGATGAAATCGAAATAGTCGGCAGGATAGGCACCAAAATAGGGAGCCGGTTTGCCTTCCGGATCCGTGCCGCTCATAAAAGTTTGAAAGATCGTGAAGAAGATACTTCCGTTGGTTGGCACCATCCCTTTTTTACTTATTTCCTTCGGACTGATTCTCACCAAAGCATCTTCGGCAAATGCCGAGAAAGCGTTATAGGCCTGATCCGCCAAAATATTTCGGTCGGCTAAAAACAGGATTCGTGGTCTGCGGCTTCCGTCCCGTTTCAGATTCCAACGGGATTGAAACAGTTTCCAGGCAATCTGGAAGGCAATAAAAGTTTTTCCTGTACCCGTGGCCAGGGTCAGTAAGATCCGGTCTTTGTTGTTGGCAATGGCTTCCATGGTATTGTTGACGGCTATTTCCTGGTAATATCTGGTGCCTTTTGTACCTCCGATATCTTCAAACGGAATGGCGCTGAACTTTTCTCTCCACAGGTTTTGAACGGCAAATGTTTTGTCCCAGAGCTCATCGGGGGTGAGGTAATTGGCAACCAAACCTTCTGCACCTGATTTCATGCAGATACAGTAAATTTCCTTTCCGTTGGTGGAATAGGTGGTTTCCAGATTCAATTTCTGCGCATATTGTTTGGCCTGAGCCACCCCTTCACCTACTCCCTGGACATCGCTTTTAGCTTCGATTACTGCCAGTTTGATTCCTTTGTAAACCAAAATGTAATCGGCAGTCATTTTTTTTGCCCGTACGCCACCGGTTTGAATTTTACCCAACGTAATAGGATATTCACGCAGAATTTTGGAGCCTTCCACAACGCCCCAACCGCAAGCTTTTAGCTTAGGGTCAATTAGTTCGGCACGGGTTTCAGCTTCGTTCATATATCTGAATTATCACCAAGTTGTTTTTCCAAAGATTGCCGCACAAGTCCAATAATATAGGGCAATTCATCCAATGAGGTGAGGCTCAATTCCACCTCTCCATTGCCCCATCTTCCTTTATCTGCTACATTTTGGCAAATACCTTTTGGGTCACTGAGTTCTGAAAATTTCATATTTAATGTAATTCTCAAGCGTTTTGCCTGAGGAACGACATCAACAAAATTTGTTTCGGCCTTATATGCCACATAAAGTTTTAAAAAATCTTCTGTTACACATGGGTCGAGCACTAAAACTTCTTTCCGAAAAGCGCTAAATACCGGCGACATTTGGGGATTTAACAAGTGCGGGTGGTCATGAATAGAATAAATTGACTCTGAGTGAGTTTTGGGTTTATACTCTTCCAGAATGCTTACCTCTATCTTTGGTGAATCCCAAACTTGTACTGCTCTTTTGGATAGTCTTTGAGCACGTTCAATAATAGTGGCTTCGTTCCAAACCTCTGTTGTTCCAAGATGTTCGTTTACCTTTAAAGGACTGAATTTGAAACCGCGCTCCATGTCTCTCTTTTCAACAAAGGGACGATCACTATATTCAGAGTTATACCCTGTAAGTGTCAAATTCCCTAAGGTATGAAGCCAGGTTTGATGGATACGTTCCCAATCTTCCCCTATGGTTTGCTTCCAGTTATTGCTTAAGTTTTCATTCTGAGGCATAATGTGTTCGACCGTATATTCATCAACAGGAACAAATTCTTTACGCCCATAATTTTCGAATCTGCGAAGCCAAAAACTACGATTTCGAAAGTTGTATAAATCTTTCTTCTGAATATCTCTCTCGAACTCTTCATCACTTGGAAAACGACGATAGGAAGGTAATAAATGAAAATGCGCTGCAATACTTTCTAAATAACGGTCTTTTTTAAAAGACTTACTGAAGGTTGCAAAGGTTTTATTCATTGAGTTGGTAGGTATGGCGCATACAGCCCTGCGGAATACGTAAGACTCAACCCACCTTACAATCTGTATCAAGTCTTTCTTACTCAAAATTCCATTTTTATAATCGTCATAAAGTTCCAGCAAAAAAGGATAAGCAACATCTACTTTAAGTTCCCTTAAATCATGGAAAACTCGATTTAGATCAGGATCAGACTCTTTACCAAGAGCCATTGAACAAAAGTAATGCGAATAATCCCGAATTGCGGATACAATTTTTTCTATGTGTTCATCATCGTTCTGCGACTCAATCCTTGTCTCCCGAGCGTAATTTTTAAAGGCTTCATACACTGCACTTATGTTTGGAATATCTCCTGTTCGAACAGTTAAGTAATGTCGCATAAAACTATCAAAGTGGATCCCATAAGCCTCCTGTCCAAAATCCAACTCCATAGGTCTCCAAAACTGCTCATACAGACGTGTTTGCAATTTCGGTTCCAATCCCATTAGAATAAAATTGCGAATCAAATCTGCCTGATTCAACTCTTTGCCAGTAGAGTTCATACTTTCAAAGATAAGTTGTGGATTATCCTGATCCCGATTCAATGCAATATCCACAACGACAAGTTTCGCCAAACCTTTGCAAAGTGTGGTCAAATCAGCCTCATTATTTTTAATCCATTTTTTGAAAAGACCAAAATTCTCCGCAATTTTAATAGAGTGATTGGTTGGTTGCGAATTACCTGCAATTAGAGCCTTTAGACTTTCCTTATCTGTCTGTGTCAATATTAGTTTATAGTATTTCTCATCTGATTCTTCCGGATTGAGCAAATAATAATTCCGAATCTTACGCTGAGAGAATCCGTCAAAGGGTTCTGAATCTGCGACAGCTTCTGCAATAGCTGAAAGGAGAAGTGAAACGGTTGTTAAGCGCTGCTGCCCATCAATAACCAAAAGTGGAGCTTGGTGAGTTACTTGAGATAAGCCTTGTTCAACATAGACTATTGACCCAATAAAATGAACTGAAGTATTATCATTCTTTCCGGAACGAACAATATCATCCCATAGTTGGCGACATTCCCTTTCAGTCCAGGAGTAGGTTCTCTGGTAAATTGGAATAACAAACTGTGATGATTTCTTCAAAAAGTCCAATAGCTTTGCTTCTCTGGCTTGCATATCATTTTTTATTGGTAATTAATTCCCCATTAAACGCTTTTTGTAACACACTTTTTTTCAACTCTTCCAAATTTATCAATTTTTGCTGATAAATGGTTTCCAGTCTTTTCGTTTCGGCGGAAAGAGCATCAAGGTTTTGAACAATGGATTGTTGGACAGTTAATGGGGGACAAGGAACAAGTAAATTTTTTAAATCATTTATTGAAAGATTAGGTTGCATTAAAGTATTAACATGCGCCAATACATATTTTGATACTCCAGTCGTCGTCAGAAAATTGTACAAGAACCTTCGATTTACTAATTTCTCATTTGGTACTAATACTGCAACTCGTTGATTAATTAACGCTCCATCATAACTTTCAGGAACAACTGCAACTTTTAAACCTGCAGCAATTATTGTTCTTGTTAGTGCTATTACAATGTCGCCATTTTTAACTTGAAATTCCTTGAACGTTCCTTTAAATTTCTCAGGAAGATAATTGTCCGTTTCTTCAACAAATTCTTTTACACCAACATTTGTAATTTTTATTGATTTGATTGTGTTTGTGGATTGGAAATCTTTGCTTGCAAAAGCATATCCATTGGCGATCTTAGAAATGTCTTGGACTCGTCTCTGCTCCCAACCTTCTCCCTTCTTCTCAAACACCCTTTGCAAATAACTCTCAAAAAGATACTTAGCATTTTTGAGGTTTTGTTCGGCATTGGCTTTTGCAGTGGCGATTGCGGCAAAGGCTTCATCTAAAATGGAGACGATTCGGAGTTGTTCGTTGAGTGGAGGGAGGGGGATTTCAACCGATCCTAATTTTAAACCAGATAATTCTTTGAAAGTTGCACCTGTTCCTAAACCGTTCAATAAATCAACTGAATTTGATAAAAAGTAATACAAATATAAAGTACCAACTCCTTTGTGGGGAACAAGTCCTTTGCAACCTTGGTTTGTTGAAATAGGCTTTGTATTGACTGCCAAATGTCCAATTGGTGCTCTTGAAGATAGAATGATAGAATTAGGTGGCAGAATCTTGGCAGATGAATTTTTCAATCCATCATCAGTAATTTTCCTGAAAGTATCATCTACATAAATACTTTCTAATTTCCCCATATCTTTTGGAGTAATCCACAGATTTTCACCATCCCAAAATCTTGGGACAGTTGTGTCTGGCGTTCCTCCATTCATTATTTCGCAGACCTCCCCCAACTTTTTTATTTCCCAACCTTTCGGCATACTTCGGCTTTGCTCAATAGCCGGGCTAAAGGAATCGCTTTGTTTTATGTCAGTCATTGTTTGTCTTATAAATATTTCCGGTTACTTTCAACCTCGTTTGCTCCTTTATTTTGAACTTGTAAGAAATCCTTACAAGTTGAACCTTCCTCAAAATCCCCTTCTTCGAATCTGTTTTGAGTTAAGAAAGGTATTATTTAAGATGTAGACGATCCCGAGTTTCTCATTATCCACCAAGCTCAGGACATCACCTTGTTTTGTATCAGTCATTCTCGCTCCAATTTTCAATAATAGTTTGTTCTTCGTAAAATGAACGTTCTAAAGGATCATCAATTTTATCCAACTCTCAAAAATGTGTCCACCTCAATTGGTGCGGAAGCTCCGCACAAATTAGTAATTCGATCATTTTGTTGACGTCAACGAAATGATCGGAGACCGCTTCACCATTGGTTTTGCAAGTTTGTTGTTCCATTTTTGCAATTAAATGAATTCACAAAAGTGCGACCTGGCTAAGCAATCGAATATTTCAGACACTGTCTGGAATATTGGGAATCGAATAAAAGATTGCCGCATCGTATACACATAGGGAATTAGTGCAACGGTGCGTTGCACTATTACGACTTCTGAAGCAACTTGCTTCACATTTGAATATTCATTAATTATTTGTCTTATTAACAATAGATTACAAGGCTTTCGATTCGAGCAATTATCAATATTTGTCATATTAATTTCAAAATTGAGTTTAAAATCTCAGCACTTTCCTTATCAAGAGCCTTCATCTCTTCCAAAATTTCTGCCGGTTGGCGTAAGGCAGATTCTGCTTTTTTGTTGGGGTTTTTAGCTGAGAGGTCATACCCTTCGGCTCCGCTCAGGGACCGGACGTCTAAGATCCACGAATTTGGGGTTTCTAATTCCGGACAGACACTCGGGTCTGCCCCTGCAGATGCCCATTTTTTTTGCAATTCGACAAACTCTTCCAAGTCCTTTTCGCTGAGGGCATTGGTCTTACCGAGGTTTCGATCCAGGTTCAATTGATAAAACCAGACTTTCCTGGTAGAACTTCCTTTTTCAAAAAACAAGACCACCGTTTTTACACCTGCACCGGTAAAGGTTCCTCCTGGTAAGTCCAGCACGGTATGCAGATTACAGTTCTCCAAAAGAAGTTTGCGCAAACTCACAGAGGCATTGTCGGTATTGCTCAAAAACGTGTTTTTAATGACCACACCTGCTTTGCCGCCTGCTTTGAGGATTTTAATAAAATGCTGTAAGAAAAGCGAAGCCGTTTCGCCGGTTTTAATGGGGAAATTTTGTTGCACCTCGGCTCTTTCTTTTCCACCAAAAGGCGGATTGGCCAGCACGACATCGTATCGGTCCTTTTCCTGAATATCGGCAAGATTTTCGGCAAGGGTATTGGTATGGATGATATTGGGTGCTTCAACTCCGTGCAGAATCATGTTCATCGTGCCGATGATATAGGCCAGGGATTTTTTCTCTTTACCGTAGAAGGTAGATTTCTGCAATGTTTCGTAATCTTTTGTGGATAGGGTGGAGACGGGTTTAGATGATTTTAGATATTCGAACGCCTCGCACAGGAAGCCCGCAGAACCTACCGCTCCGTCATATATTTTTTGCCCGATTTCGGGTGCTACCACTTTTACGATAGTCTTGATTAATGGACGAGGGGTGTAATATTCGCCACCGTTTCGTCCGGCGTTGCCCATATTCTTAATCTTGTCCTCATAGAGGTGGCTCATTTCATGCTTTTCAGCATGGGTGCGGAAATGCAGTTCATCAATCCTATTGATAACTTCACGTAAATTGTAACCACTTTGAATCCGGTTTTTCAGTTCGCTAAAGATCTCCCCAATTTTATATTCGATGGTATCGGCACTTTCGGCATCGGTTTTAAATTTCTTGAGATACGGAAATAGCTTGATGTTGACAAAGTCAGAAAGGTCATCGCCAGTCAACGCTTTGTGGTAGTCGAGTTTGCCTGTCTTATCTCCTTCGGTTCCGCCTGTTGCTATTTTCGGCGCTGCCCAAACATTCCATTGATATTCTTTGTCAATGATCGGGGTGTAGGATTTGCCGGTAAGTTCGGCAGCGGTAGCTTTATCCTTCTCCAAATCGTCCAGGTATTTTAAAAACAGTACCCAGGATGTCTGCTCCACATAATCCAGTTCACTTCCACAGCCAGCATCTTTGTGCAGGATGTCGTCAATATTTTTGAAAGTTTGTTCGAACATATAATTGGTTCTTAATAGTTTATTTTTGCAACTAAAATGAGGCAGTTGAATTTCGGTTGTCGCCCTGCCGTTTACAAATGTCTTATTGGAAATAGCCGCCAGTAAATATGCACTTTGCTATCAGGTGGGCACCAAAGTCCGGTTTGGGGCTACTTGCTGTTGAACGTTTAATATTTTTATTCTCCATTTAAAACCAAAGCAATCTCCTTTGCAATTTCGCGAATTGTCTGTCTCGATGTTTCAGCTGCAATCTTGTCAGCAAGTGGTGGACTATATTTTAATATATCGGCTTTAGTTACTTCATGCCAAACCGGAAGTATTACTTTTTCCCCATCAATTTCTTTTGCCGTTAATCCATTAAGTTCGTATTGGGGCCAGTTTTTAGCAAAGAAAGATTTAGAGAGAATTACAATCCCATAATTGGAGTTTACTAATCCTTTGTCAATGGATTGCCTTAAACTATCTCCAATTCTTAATTCAAATTCGTCATACCATATATAAAATCCCATTTTTCTTAACATAATGGCGAGTGGTCGGACAATTGGTTCTTTGTCCTCACTTGCGTGACAAATAAAAGCGTCATAGCCGATATCCTCGGGAGGTTTTTCTGATACTTCGAAGTCACCAGCAGTCATTCTTAAAATTATTCCTGAATGGAAAGAAAATGCCTCGTCTGCAGAATTGATTTTATTCTTTGAATATAAGTTCATCGGTGTTCCACCGCCGACAACCCACCATTCGGGATGAACTTTGTCTGTTGTAGTCACTGAAATTACAACATCTTCTCGTCCAAGAAGTGTAAACCGTTCTACAAATTCTGCATTTAAAACTTTAGTGTGAGCCTCAAGTTCTACATAATCTTTGGCTCGTTTAATCAATTCTTTTATTTTGAGTGCCATAGTCTATTTATTAAAGTGCCGTAACAGCGGTTTGAGGCTATAAGCTATAGCGGATTGCAAGCAACAAAAATGTCCACCATGTCAATTGCGTAAACGTGATTTCCGGATAGTTTCCACATAAACCGCTTTTGCTCCATAGCCTTTGTTGTATGGGCAGTTTTTCATTTTTTTGGTAATCTGAAGTCGTTATAGGGGAAATTTATACGCCCATTATAAATAGAAATTCCCCCATTGTATTGATTTAATGTTTGTTCATTAAAATCAAAAGTAAATTCAAATTCATTTTTATAGTCGTCACCATTTACTTTTACCAATACACTAATTACATATTTTCCAACTTTTGTCGGTAGACCAGAAAATCCTTTTATACTATTGTCTTGGGTAAAAAGTATTGATTTAATGCAAGATTCATTCCCATTTAAATTGAATGGATAAAAATTTGGGGAAACTATATTCTCAGCATGTAAGACTCGTCTTTCATTAAGTAATTTTTGCATATTAATCTCTGACACTGGAGAATAAATATGTACCTCATTTGTGTTCTGATTTTTAATTTCTAAAATAACATCTTCAATTATTCCTGAATGATTTCCGGTATTTATAAATACAATAGGAAGAATTATAGGGAAACTATCACTTTGATCATTAGGTAGTGATGAATGTGGTAAAAGGTATCCGTCAATATTTACTTTAAGTTTAAATCTCGTAATAAGACCTGTTGAATAGAGTAATGCAACTAAGGATATTATTATTGGTATTAATACCAATAACGTTGAACCGATTTTAGGAATCAAATTTTTCATATTAGTTGGATAAACTTATAAATTGCCCATAAGGTATTAGCGTTTTATTTTAGGTTTCCCCAAATCTATGCAAAAAGAAGAGGATAAGCAAATTAATCTCTTGAATTTGAGAAAGGAAGGAAAGGGAAAATGGAAAATAAACCCGAGTTGGACTGAGCCGGTTGCTATGGGAATTCTATTGTAAAGTTGGTTGTTCGTTTGGCCTTATCCTGTATTGACAAATTGATCTACTGACCCAGCTGCATGGCATTTGGCATTTGTCAGAGCTTGTTGTCGCCGATTTTGTCAATTAGCCACTCAATTATTTCAAGATGATGATATTTTCCCTCGGCAATTTTAAGAACAAAATCATATTTTTCCTCTTCGGTGGCAATTATATCAAACCCAAATTCCATTAACAACACACGCATCAAGACATAGCCAATCCGCTTATTGCCGTCGACAAAGGGGTGATTAATTATAATACTTTCAATCAGGGCAGCAGATTTCTCAACGGGATTGGAATATAAATCCACCTTGTCAAAAGTCTGAAACGGCCTTGAAATGGCAGACTCTAATAAGCCATGATCCCGAAGCCCTTTACTTCCGCCGAAATTACCAATTAAAATCTCATGAATTCGAATAACATCCTGAATGTCAATCATAATGCCAAACGCTTTAATAATTCTTTATCTTCCCGAATTATTAAGCCTAAATGACGAGAGAGATCAATCTTTTCTTTTGGGGAAGCTTTGACCTGTTTTAAATAATCCAAAATGTCGACCAAGGCAGATTCCGGCACCTCATCGATTGCTTTCTTAATTTCAAATTTCAAATCTGCAGTTGTCATAATAAAACTGTTTTCTCAAAATTAATCATTTTTGATTTATTTTATCCGATGAGTTGATTTTCGCAATACGCTCTAATTTCTGTCCCCCTTGCGACTTCATGTCTTAGCCCCCTATTATTAGGGCTCGCTATTTTATTGTGATTTCCATTTTACGTCCTAATCCTGTTTCGATTATTTTGCGAAGAGTTGTCAGTTCAATGTCAGACCTGTCATTTTCAATTCTGGATATATAAGTTCTGGATGTACCACTGACTAATGCTAATTCCTGTTGAGACATTCCACTTTTTAATCTCGTTTCACGGATCATTTTGCCTACACGAATTATTGATTCTGATTTTTCAGGTGTACTGTGTTTAAGCAATGTGTCCGCTCCGATTTCAAAAGGAACTCTTATTCTATCGCCATTTTTGGATCTAATATATTGATCTACATTATCCCACGATAAAGTGTTATCAACTAATTTTACTTTGGCGAATTCGTCTGTGTTTAGAAGGATATTTGCAGGAGAGTCTGATTTTATTTCAACTTCATGCAACACTTTTCTAAAATCAATAATTCTAGACTCACCATTGTTAAAAACTACAGAAATTGCAAGTTCTTTTATCCAGTTGATTTTTAATATTCTTGGGATTCTTAGCTTTCTCATTTTAATTCAGTCAAAAGCATCAATCTTTGGCATCAGAATAATTATATTTCACAAATGTATCTAATTAGATACAAATTGTCAAATTATTTTCGAAATTTTTACCCGGACGAACTGTTGTGAAAGTATGGTTAACCAAATGGGCTAGTCTTGACCAAATTATTTGTTTAACCATTCGTTGATTTCTTTATTGGCATGTTCACTTGTCAAGAAATCCCCATTGTTTATTTGGTTTATTACTATATCTATTGCAACCTTTTGATTATCTGACAGCCTATAAACCTCTGTATCCACAGGACTGTCATTAAGAAGTTTATAAACATCCATTAATAATTCATTATCAGTCAATTGATTTATTTTCCCAATTACCTGATTTTTCATTTCAATTGTTGTCATAATCATCCTTTTTTACAAAAATGCAACAATTTAACTAAAAAAATCCTGCAGTGGCGATTTTGTAAAGTGGTAGCCTATGGTTTTGGATTTTGCGCTCGGTGTGGAATCAAAGGAGACACAATTGAAAATATTCCCTTAAATGTAGAAATAAAAAACGGTTTCAATTTGTACAACTGAAACCGTAATCATATAAGGCTTTGACGATAGTTTTATCCTTTAATACCTCCTTTTCCGCTCCATCCTTTTAAAATCACCGCGAGCTTCAGCCCTGGCGAAGCCTCCACTTCTCCGGCCCCGGAAAGAACGGTCTTCGCGGTTCTCTTCGAAAACTTCCACATCGAAGAAGGTTCCCCGGAAGGACATCCCTCTCGAATTACGCAGCAGCGCCTTGCCGGCCGCATCCTCCACCTCCACAACAGAATAGCTGCCGAAAAGATCGATCCTGCCGATCTCGACATTTCTCCTGCCAGTGGCTTCCACTACAAAATTGATGATCTCCTTCGGCGAGATTCCTTTGGCCAGTCCGAGGTTCAGCCTGAACTTCGTTAACCCTTCCGTAACGACGACCCGAGGACTTCTTCTCTCCTCATGGCCATCCGGAATATTCAGATCCGGCGTACTGCCATAATAATCGAGGAAACGGTTAAACTCCAAAGAAACAATATGTTTAATCAGTTCCTCTTTGGACAAATTGTCAAATTTTTCATAAACAGCCGGAAGAAAAGGAGCAATTTCCTCTTCATTAACAGTCACCTCCTGCAATTTGTCTGTCAGGAAAAAAAGTTGCCTTTCGCAGATTTCTTTACCCGATGGAACCGGTTTGCGTACAAATTTTTTACCTATACTCTTCTCGATCATCCGGATACGTCCCTGTTCTTTGAGGTGAATGATCGAAATCGAAATGCCCGACTTTCCGACTCGACCAGTACGGCCACTTCGGTGGATATAGTTTTCAGAGTCGTCGGGCAGGTTATAATTGACGACGTGCGTCAGGTTGTCGACATCCAGTCCGCGGGCAGCAACATCGGTCGCCACCAGTATCTGGACTCCGCGGTTGCGGAATTTATTCATCACGAAATCACGCTGCTGCTGACTCAGATCGCCATGCAACGCCTCCGCACTGTAATTATCCTGGATCAGCTGCGCGGCTATTTCGCCGGTCTCCTGACGGGTGCGACAAAAGACGATACCATAGACTTCCGGTACGAAATCCAACACCCTTTTGAGCGCCACATAACGATCCTTGGCATGTACCATGTGGTAAATATGCTCCACATTGTCGGCCCCGCTGTTCTTCTTGCCAACGGCAATCTCCAGTGGATCAGTCATGTAGTTCTTCGCTATGGCAGCCACCTCTTTGGGCATCGTGGCCGAAAACAGTAAAGTATTTTTCTCTTTGGGTGTCATGGCCAGAATGGCATCGACATCTTCCTGGAAACCCATGTTGAGCATCTCATCGGCCTCGTCGAGGACCAGGATCTTAACATGCGACAGGTCCACCTTGTTTTTGCGGATCATGTCGTGCATCCTTCCCGGCGTAGCCGTAATAATATGCGTCCCGCCCCGCAGCGCCCTTACTTGCGCAGTCATGTCGGCCCCGCCATAAACAGGCGTGATGACGATCTCCGGTAAAAATTGGGAATATTCCTTGATCTCCCGTGCGATCTGAACGCAGAGTTCGCGGGTCGGACTCAGAATCAATGCCTGAGGAACCCGGTTCGACGGGTTGATGGTCTGTAAAATTGGTAATCCGAAGGCGGCAGTCTTGCCGGTTCCGGTCTGAGCCAGTCCGACGATGTCTTTCGGCTCTTTTAAAAAAATTGGAATAAATTGTTCCTGAATCGGAGAAGGCGTTTCGAAGCCCATTGCTTCAATCCCTCTTAAGATTCTGGGGTCGAGCCCCATTTCATTGAATTGCATTTGTTTGTGTATTGTGTTTTAAAGCCTTGTTAATCAACTATTTCTGTCTAAAGAAAAGCTGAATTGGTATACCTGTAAAGTCGAACTTCTCCCTGATTTTGTTTTCAAGGTATCGCTTGTAAGGTTCTTTGACGTATTGCGGCAGATTGCAGAAGAAGGCGAAACAGGGTGTCTGGTACCTCGGCAATTGCGTAACATATTTGATCTTGATGTATTTTCCCTTCCAGGCAGGCGGAGAAAATGCCTCGAGAGCTTCTGCCAAAAGTTCATTCAATTGTGAAGTCGGAACATGCTTGGTCTTGTTGTTGTAAACGCGCATGGCCTCCTCCAGAATTTTGAGGACTCTTTGCTTGGTGACCGCTGAGGTAAAGACGATAGGCACATCCGTGACTGGCGCAAATTTTTCGAAAATCTGCGCCTCGAACTGCTTCATGGTCTTGTTGTCCTTTTCTATCAGGTCCCATTTATTCACCACAACGACTACTCCTTTTTTGTTCCGGTGAATCAGGTGAAAGATCGATACATCCTGAGCCTCAACGCCACGAGTAGCATCCAGCATCATGATGCAAACGTCCGAATTCTCGATGGTCCGCACCGAACGCATCACGGAATAGAATTCGACATCCTCTTTCTCTTTCGCTTTCTTGCGCAACCCGGCCGTGTCGATCAGGATGAAATCATACCCGAACTTGGTGTATCGCTGGGCGACTGAATCGCGGGTCGTGCCGGCCACTTCCGTTACGATGTGGCGTTCTTCCCCGACGAGTGTATTGATGGTGGAAGACTTTCCGACGTTAGGCCGTCCGACAATGGCAAAAACGGGAATGTGTGCCTCTTCCTCCTGTTCGACCGGTGCAGGAAAATGTTTAACCACCTCATCCAGCAAGTCGCCGGTCCCCAATCCGTTGATCGAAGAGACACAGTAAATCTCTTCTACCCCCATGTTGAAAAATTCGTTGGCATCCAGCGCACGCTTGTGGGTATCCACCTTATTGACCACGCACATGTAAGGCTTCTTGCTCTTGCGCAGCAGGTTGTTGACCTCCTGATCGAGGTCGGTAACACCCATCTCAACATCCACCAGAAAGAGAATTAAATCGGCCTCATCGATGGCCAGGTTTGCCTGACGGCGGATTTCGCCTTCGAAAACATCTTCCGATCCGGAAACATACCCGCCGGTATCTATCACCGAAAACTCCTTGCCATTCCAAATGGACTTTCCGTAGTTACGGTCGCGCGTCACTCCGGGCTCATCATCGACGATGGCCATTCTGGACTCGGTAAGACGGTTAAAAAAGGTTGATTTGCCTACGTTTGGTCGGCCAACGATTGCTACAATGTTGCTCATGAAATGTAAAGTACCTTATTGTTGTTCGTATCCAAAATTACGAAGTTGGATCTCCTTGTCACGCCATTCTTTCGTCACCCGGACGAATAATTCCAGGAAAATTTTCTTGCCGAAAAATTCCTCCATATCAATCCGGGCAGTTGTTCCGACCCGTTTCAGGGCTTCTCCCCTGTGACCGATGATGATTCCCTTTTGCGTCTCGCGTGCCACATGAATGACCGCCGCAATCCTGAGAATTTTCTCCTCATCCTTGAAAGATTCAATCTCGATCTCTACCGAATAGGGAACCTCCTTGTCGTAGAAAAGCAGGATTTTTTCGCGGATAATCTCCTGGGCAAAGAATCGTTCGTTGCGATCGGTCAGCTCATCTTTCGGAAAATAGGGTAACCCTTCCGGGAGATTAGCCAAAATGCGGTTAAAGACATAATCCAGATTAAACTTCTCTTTGGCCGAAATCGGGATGATCTCTGACTTAGGTACCAGCGCTTTCCACTGTTCTACTAATTTTATCAGGGCCGGCTGGTCTGTCAGATCGATTTTGTTGATCAGAATCATGACCGGCACCTCTGCCATTTTCAGCTTTTCGAGGTATTCGAGGTTCTTGTCAATGGTCTCGGCCACATCCGTGACATACAGCAAAACATCTGCATCGGATAGCGCCGTATCGACCGTTTTGAGCATGGACTCCTGAAGTTTGTAAACAGGCTTTAGAATTCCGGGGGTATCAGAGTAAACTATCTGGAAATCTTCGCCATTCACAATGCCTTTGATCCGGTGACGGGTAGTCTGCATCTTCGACGTAATAATCGAAAGCTTCTCACCTACCATCGCGTTCATCAAAGTGGACTTACCAACGTTTGGATTACCTATAATATTTACAAAACCTGACTTATGTCCCATTCTTACTGCTGATTGTCTGAAAATCTGCGCAAAGGTAACATTTTTTCGGGTAACTTACGGTAAATCGGCAACTTAGACATAACTACCTGTATGTCTTATATTTATCGTCTTCGCTGGTTTCGTTTATTCCTGATATCCAGACTCTCCACATAGAGTTCCTCCACCTTCTTCCTCGCCCATTCCGTTTTTCGAAGGAAAGTCAGACTTGATTTGATGGAAGGATCGTTCGCAAAACAGTTGATTCTGATCAGGTAAGCCAGTTGTGGCCAGCCGTAAAAGTCGACCAATTCATTAAGGATCATCTCCAGGGTCTTCCCGTGCAGAGGGTTGTTTATTTGAGTTTCATTCATGTTTGAAATGTTTGGCCTTCGGCCGTTTGCGCTACCAGTTTACTCGTACGTTCGCTCCGACGGATTTGCAATCCGTTGGCCAAAGTTTACCAGCGGATTGCAAATCCGCTGGAGCGTGAGACTTACCGGTCCCTGAGCGCAGTCGAAGGGCCATATCATAACACTACCTTACCAGGAAAGTTAATTCCCTGTATTTTAACCACCGGCCGATCCCCTGACAAATCCTTCAGGTGATAACGGACGATGATTTTTTTGGTCTCCCCGGGAAATAAAGATATATAATTATCGCTCAGAAACTGGGGTAACACCGGATCCCCGGAGGCCTTCTTCTCCAGCACCACCTCGTTAAAGAAGGAGATCGCTTTTGAGTTATTTCTGAAGGTTAATGTAATAATCCCCTCCCCGCCCTCGGTCGTTTCTATTTTGGTAACTTCCGGTTTGACAGGTGTCAGCTGGCTCAGCTTCCTGAAATCGGCAAACTCCTTCTGAGGAGTATAATACCAGAGATATTTGTCCCAGGCCATCTGGTCAGGCTGGGTGGACAGCCAGTAGAAATTATCGGCTACGACATCCCCGGAAGGGTTTTTAAGTTTTAAACCGAGAAAATAAACTTCGTGATCTCCTATTAAATCAGGCAGTTCACTCAAAATTTGCGTCTTGTTCTCAGCAAGAGAAACCTTCAAAGATTTACTGAAAACCTTTTCAGATTTTAGATTGTACAGCTCAATTTCCGCATCAAAATTTTCGATTGCGCCACGGGCATCATTGCTGACATACACCTTCTTATCGAAGTAATTGTAGATTACATTCAGCGGTTGACAAGCCTTTTTCGTACCATACAGCGCCCCGGTTGGCATCAGCGAATAGTCGTACAACTGCCAGTAAAATTCAGGCCAGGGAGAATTGAGCATCCATTGCACCACCCCAGTCGAGACAGGTTTGTTTACCACGAAAGCCTCAAACATCGGCCTGATAGCTTCATAATTCATCATCTGCGCCTTCAAAGCCAGCTCCTCCAGATTCTTTGGTTCGCCGTACCGCTGGTTTAAAGCATTCAGATAAACTTTTACGCTGCTGAAATCTTTCCGGCCAGAATGCCAGTCCCAGTGGTCGTTCATCGGCGGCCAGAGCTTCTCCGCCGGCATCATCTGTCTGATGCACCAGATCGGCGGAATCTGCGGTCCCGGTCCGGTTTCGGAGTTAAACCCAAAAGCGCCTCCCAGTTTCTTGTCCTCGTACCAGTAAACCGGCGGGACATATTCGTAAGGGCCGTTCATTTTCATCCCGGAAGGGCCGGAAATTTCGCTGTTGAATTTACCAGACGAGACCAGCAACGAACGCGTCGGGTCATATTTTGCCAAAACTTCGTTGTATTTTTTCTCGAGGGAAGGTTTGGGCATGGCATCGCTGCCGGTAGCCCAGACGAATACAGAGGGATGGTTGCGCAGCCAGATGACCTGGTTTTTGAAATACCCTGTGAGTAAGTCCTCCTCTTTCGGAGTGATTTTTACCGAGTATTTATCTACACCTTCGTTGATAGGGATATTGGCGTCGGCAGCATCGACTTTCATCTCAAGACCGAGATAATCTGGCCATTCCCACTGACAGCTCCAACCCAGCATCATCAGGATTCCGTTCTCGTCGCAAAGATCGAAGATGTGCTGGTTATTGCCCCAGATGCCTTCGAACCTTACTGAATTCATGTTCATTTCCTTCACCATCCTGATTTGTGCGGCATCCTTCTCAGGCATGTATCGCAGGAAAAGGTCGTCTACCCAGCCGCCGCTTCTGATGAGTACTTCACGGCCATTCACCTTGTAGCCGCGTACGGTGTCTTTGGTCAGGTAGGTCTCGATTTTCCTTATTCCGAACCGGGATGATTGTGCATCAGCCAGATGGGAGCCATCCTTCAGTTCCATCTTCACCTCGTACAATTCCGGTTTGCCCAGTCCGTTGGGCCACCATAGCCGCGGATTTTCAACTTTCAGGTCGAAGGTGATGGGCTTTTTCTCTCCCGGACCTACAGGAAAGGAGGAGCTAAAAGTGATGTTTTCGATTTTTCCAGTGACAGCTACCTGTTTCTCTTCCCAGGAATAATTGGTGACCTCCGCACTGACTTTCAGTGTAGCATTTTTAAGTGTGGCCAGATCCACATCAGGCACCACAAAGAGATGATCCAGTGAGACCTTGCCTGTGCGCCGGATGCGCACTTCCCGGAAGATCCCCATGTAATTGTCGGGCGGTGTAGGCGCCCAGTCAACAAAGCCCATGTAAAAATCGCGGGGCGCTGGGGAAAAGATCTCGATAGCAAGAAGGTTTTCCCTCGCCTTTGCAGTCTTTGAGATATCCAGGTCAAACTGGTTAAATGCCCCATATACAGTGTCTTTTGAAGCAATCAGCGTGCCATTCAGCCAGATATTGGCGCGGTAGTTGATTCCATCCAACAGCAACCGGGCGACTTCCGATTTGTTATTAAAATCTTCGAGGTCGAAAGTAGTCCGGAACCACCAGGGGACCTGGAAATCGGTCTTAGGAATATTCTCCAGGTTCTTGCCGTAGAACGGATCTTTGATAGCACCTGCCTCTACCAGGGCGCCCATCACGGTAGTGGGCACTCTTGTTTTGATCCATTTTGACTGGTCAAAGTCGTTGGAGCTGGTTAAAGCAACCCCTTCCAGAGCAGTCTTCTTGGATGAGATGATGGACCAGTTATCTTTGAGCAATAACTCTTCCACCTTCGCGGGTTTGTGGCAAGAAGTCAGTGTGAAGATGATGAGCGTAGCAAGGCAAGATAATAGAAGCTTCATGGTAATAGGGTGAAGTTGATGATAGAATCAAAGATGTGGATTCTCAAAACCTAATGTATCTATGTGTGTATTGTGGTGGTATTTTACTTGTTTTTTCGACACAAATTCGCATAGAACACATTGAAGCCATTTAAGCTACCACTCCTTTCTTAAGGCTCTCTCTATACATGGATGACTATTTCTGTTTTAGTAATTTCAATGAGAGAATTTCCCTCCATGATATTGGTTATTCTTTCTAGATGGTTGTTGAATATTGAGATTACGTACAAATATAAAAAGAAAATCCAGAATAAACCTCATAACCCTTGCCTACTCAATCTTTACTGCCCACAATCTTAAAATCGTAGGATATCGGCACCGCTGGGTGGTTTGACAAGTAATCCTTGCTAGCCACAGTCTTTGGTTCATCGCTATATTCCTCTCTCTAAGCTTTTCGATAGGGTAGCTCAGCAAGTCTGTATAGAGATTCAATTTTCGACATAAAAATAATTTAACGTAAAAGAAGATGAATGAGTTTTTACCTACTGCATAGAAAAGTGCAGAAAAAAACTACTTTTGAAGTTCTAATAACTACTACTGCAATGTGTACGGGTATCCAAACAGAATCCGTACCAAATGTTCTTTAAAGGATTAACTATTATGGAATCGAACTCCGATCATTTTTACATTGGTCTCGATATCGGCGGAACCAAATGCGCCGTTGTGATTGGCAACGGGCAATTTACAATTCTTCGAAAAATATTTTTTGAGACCCGCACGGATCAGCGGGGATATGCTGAGATTCTTGACGAATTCAAATCACATATCGACTCTTTGCTGCTCGAATTTCCCAGGGAAAAGCTCAAAAGGATCGGCATCAGTTGCGGAGGCCCGCTCGACTCTGTCAAAGGAGAGATCTATTCACCCCCCAACCTTCCGGGCTGGGACAATGTTCCGATTGTCAAAATTTTTGAAGAGGCTTATGGAGTCCCCACTGCCATCCAAAATGATGCCAATGCCTGCGCGCTGGCCGAATGGCTGATGGGCGCCGGCAAAGGAACACGCAACATGATCTTCCTGACTTTTGGTACCGGAATGGGTTCGGGATTGATCCTCAACGGCAATCTTTATGCCGGCACCAATGATCTCGGCGGCGAAGTAGGCCATATGCGACTGGCAGAAACCGGTCCGGTTGGATTTGGAAAAGCAGGCTCCTTCGAAGGTTTTTGCTCCGGCGGCGGCATCGCCCAGCTGGCCAAAACCATCGTGCTCGAAAGACTGGCCAACAACATCCCGGTAGGGTTTTGTCCTACACCTGAGCTTGCCGATGATCTGGATGCTAAAACTGTTGCCATTGCTGCCAAAAAAGGTGATGAAACGGCCCTCGAAATCATCCGGATCTCAGGCGAATACCTGGGCCGCGGCCTGGCGATATTGGTGGATGTCCTCAATCCGCAGTGCATCGTA
This sequence comes from Prolixibacteraceae bacterium, assembly GCA_036508555.1. GTDB lineage: Bacteria > Bacteroidota > Bacteroidia > Bacteroidales > Prolixibacteraceae > CAINVV01. The sequence goes on along the minus strand of DATCHD010000095.1, from coordinate 17,130 downwards.
ATTGGCAGTATCTTTGCCCGTAACGAAAATCTCTTCCGCCCGCACATTAACAGGATTCTGGAACAGGAGGCCATTCCACTATCGATGAAAGTATGCAAAATTGTGCCTGCAGCCCTTGGGGATACCATTGGCGATTATGCCGCGTTGTGTGTGGCAATTTATGAGAACAAATATAACCCATTATGACAACACCAGCTACGTTGCTTTTAGTTGATCAGCTTTGTGAAAGATATCCAACATTAACTACCGTGAAGCCTGCCATCGAAGATGCATGCAACCAAATGATCGCCTGTTATGAAAATGGAGGGAAAATACTGGTTTGCGGCAATGGGGGAAGCTGTTCGGATTCCGACCATATCGTCGGGGAACTAATGAAAAGTTTCGAACTGAAAAGACCCATCCCTTCCGAATTACAGGAGAAACTTGCCGCCATCGATCCCGAAAGGGGAAGCTACCTGGCAAGTCACTTGCAACAAGGGTTGCCTGCCATCTCACTGATGGCTCATACAGCGCTGATCACAGCCGTTGCCAACGATATTGACGGAGAGGTGATTTTTGCACAGCAGGTGATTGGCTACGGCCGGCCAAACGATATCCTTATTGGCATCAGCAGCTCCGGAAATTCACGAAATGTGCTGGATGCCTGTTTGGTTGCCAAGGCTATGAATTTGAAAGTCATAGGACTGACCGGCGAAACCGGAGGCAGGATAAAGGGGCTCTGCGATGTGCTGATCAACGTGCCTGGCAGGCGTACTGCTTTTGTTCAGGAGCTGCATCTGCCGGTTTACCATTTGCTTTGCCTGGTAATAGAACAACATTTCTTTGGCCAAACCGATTGACGACACCCTTCGACAGGGACCGGGAAGGCACACGCTCCTTACGCTCCAGCGGATTTGCAATCCGCTGGTAAACTTTGGCCAACGGATTGCAAATCCGTTGGAGCGAACATACGAGTAAACTGGAAGCGCAAACGGCCGCAAGGCCAAACTTTTTAAACTTTTCAAACGGCCGCAAGGCCAAACTTTTTAAACTTTCTCTCATGACTTCAAAAAACATCGGACTTCAAAAATTGTTTCCCGTATTTCTTTCCTTCATGGTAATGGGATTTATCGATATTATCGGTGTCGCAACAGGTTATATCAAACAGGACTTTGGATTGACAGACTTTATAGCGCAGTTTTTACCGATGATGGTGTTGCTTTGGTTCTTCGTACTGTCTGTACCGGTTGGTGTGTTGCAGGACAAATATGGCAAACGTAACATGCTGAACATAGGGATGGTCATTCAGGCTATCGGACTTGGATTACCTTTTGTACACTACTCTTTTGGAATGATGTTTGCCTCATTCATCTTGCTGGGTATTGGAAATACCGTCATTCAGGTTTCGGCAAATCCTTTGCTGCAGGATGTTTCACCCGGAGATAAACTCGCCAGTTACATGAGTACTTCTCAGTTTGTAAAGGCAATCATCTCCTTCTCAGGTCCTATTATTGCCTCTTTCATGGCAATACATTTCGGTAACTGGAAACTTGTTTTTGCTGTATATGGCCTCACTTCCTTATTGGCAGCATTATGGCTCTCCATGACACCTATCAAAGAATCAAAACCAGATCGAAAACCTGCCTCTTTTGCCTCTTGTTTTGGATTGCTAAAAAACCGTTTTGTCGCTTTTATGGCGCTCTCCATTTTCCTGATTGTTGGTGCAGAAGTAGCCATTAACACAAATATTGCCAATGTTCTGATTGCAAAATATGGATTAACGCTGGATAAAGCGGTTATCGGAATTAGTTGGTTTTTTGCCGGTGAAACCATCTCCCGTTTTCTGGGTGCGATCATATTAAATTGGATCAAACCCCGTGTTTTTCTGTTGCTAACCACCCTTTTAGCCCTTTTTGGAATTCTTGGAGTATTTCTGGCGCCAAGTAACACAGTGGCATTTGTATCCATCATGGTTATTGGTCTGGGGGCCGGGAACATGTTTCCGATCATTTTTTCCATGGCACTGGCCAAAATGCCTGATCGTGCCAATGAGATCTCCGGATTGCTGATTATGGCCGTGTCAGGAGGTGCGTTCATTCCGCTGGCAATGGGATATGTAAGCACTGCCTTCGGACCACTGGCAAGTTTATTTGTCATTGGAGGCTGTATGCTTTACATTCTCTGGGTATCTTATTATGTACGAAAGAGTTAAAGAAGGATCAAAATCAATTAAAAGGCCATTTCAGTGAAGCAATTAACACGATATACTATGTTTTACTTTTGAAAAATAACTACGATGCTTAACAACTACAAAACACTCAAATTAACCCTTCTTCTTTTCTTTGGATTGGTAACCAATGGATTTACCAAAACCAATCCTGTAGATCATGTGAATCCAATACTGGGAACCAGCGACCACGGTCACACCTTCCCCGGTGCGGTGCTCCCGGGAGGAATGGTCCAGTTGAGCCCGGATACGGATATCAAAGGCTGGGACTGGAGTTCCGGCTACCATTACAGTGACAATTCGATCATGGGATTCAGCCATCTGCACAGGAGCGGAATGGGAGCCGGCGACTGGGGCGATATCATGGTAATGCCAACGACCGGAACATTGAAAGTACAGCCGGGTGCAAAAGATAAACCGGGGGAAGGATACAGGTCAAGATTTTCACATGATGAAGAACTAGCTTCACCAGGCTATTACAGTGTCAAACTGCAGGATTATGGCATCAAGGCTGAATTGACAGTCACGGAGCGGGCCGGATTCCACCGGTACACCTTCCCGAAATCGGAGAGTTCCCATATTTTGATCGACATGGAACATGGCATTGGGGATAAATGCATCAACGCTGAAATAAAAATCCTGAACAATACAGAGATCGTTGGGCACAGGGCTTCCAACGGATTTGTCAAAAAACAAAATGTCTACTTCTGCGCCAAATTCAGCAAACCATTCAGTTCCTCAGGTACCTGGGACAAATCAAAAATTAAGGACGGATCTTCAGAGGAATCGGGGATCCAGATTGGTGCATTTGTCAATTATGCGACCACCAAAAATGAGACCATTGAAATAAAAGTTGGCATCTCCTATACCAGCATCGAACAGGCACGCCTGAATCTGGATACTGAAATACCCAAATGGGGCTTTGAACAGGTGAGGGAGAAGGCAAGGACCAACTGGTCAGATGCCCTGGATAAAATCGAAGTCGAGATGGATCCGTCCAGTGATGATACCTATGCAAAAGAGAAGCTTACTACCTTCTACACAGCGCTCTACCATTCCCTCCTCTTTCCTGCTACCTTCAGCGATGTGGACGGTAAATATACGGGGCTGGATAGCCAGGTTCATACAGCCAAAGATTTTACCTACCGCAGTGATTTCTCCCTGTGGGATACTTTCAGGGCAGAAATGCCGCTTTTGACATTGGTCAACCCGCAAAGAAGCAACGATGCCGTCAATACCATGATCGCCCAATACGAACAGGGTGGCTGGTTGCCAACACCACAGCAGTTTGGCAACAGTTACACCAACGACATGGTCGGCGACCATCCGGTAGTTGTCATCCTGGATGCCTGGCGCAAGGGAATCAGGAACTTTGATCTGACCAAGGCTTACGAAGCCGTCAGGAAGAATGCCATGGAAACACCTCCCGCAGACCATCCGTCAAAGGGGCGCAGGTCGCTGGAAGCTTATATTAAATATGGATATCTACCTTACGGGGAGATCCGTGAATCAGTTTCCAGGACATTGGAATACGCCTTCAACGACTGGTGTGTGGCTCAAATGGCAAAAGAATTGGGCAAGATGGATGACTATGAACTGTTCATCAGGAGAGCCTCTAATTACAAAAACGTGATCGATGCTTCAACCGGATTCGCCCGACCCAAAGACTACAATGGAAAATGGCTGTCACCTTTCGACCCGAAGTTTGTCGGTCAGGGGAAGGACCGCCATTACACAGAGGCAAACGCCTGGCAATACACCTGGTTTGTTCCCCATGATATTCAGGGATTGGTTCATATAGAAGGAGGAAGGGAAAGATTTGTGGAACGGCTCGACTCTCTGTTTAACACAAGTTCAGAGATTCACAGTACTGTATCCGATGTTACCGGATTGATCGGGCAATATGCGCATGGTAATGAACCCAGCCACCACACTGCCTATCTTTACGATTATGCCGGGGCTCCCTGGAAGACCCAGGAGATCGTCCGCACGGTCATGGACAGCCTATACCACAGCGGACCTGCCGGATTATGCGGCAATGAGGACATGGGTCAGATGTCGGCATGGTATGTACTGAGCACCATCGGCTTTTACCCGGTTGCACCAGGACAGAATGTCTATGTAATTGGAAGTCCTGAATTCAGTAAAGTGACCATCCATCTTGATAAGTCTTTCAAAAATGCCGCTAAATTTGTAATCGAAACCCGGAATAATTCAAAAGTGAACAAGTTCATTCAATCGGCTACCATGAATGGCAAATCCTTGAACAAACCCTGGTTCGACCATGCAGAAATCAAAAACGGGGGGACACTTGTTTTCAACATGGGACCAGTACCCAACAAAAATTGGGGAAGCGAGCCCGGCGATGCCCCACCCTCCATGAGCAACAATTAAAAAATTCATAACTCTATAAATCAACTACATATGAAGAAGGAAGAACTGCAAAAAATATTAAAGGATATCAGTGCCGTCAAGATTGCCGTCATCGGTGATTTCTGCTTGGACGCATACTGGTTTGTGGATGAGGCCATGAGCGAAATTTCCGTCGAAACCAACCAGGCCACCAGGCCGGTAAGAACCCAGCGTTATTCGTTAGGAGGTGCGGGGAATGTCACCAATAACCTGGCAGCCATGGGCATTAAGGACATTCGTGCCTTTGGCGTTATTGGCACGGATCCTTTTGGCGCGGAGATGGTCCGCGTGATGAAAGCCACTGGTATCAATGCATCCAATTTGCTGATACAGCAGGAGGCGTGGCATACCCATACCTATGCGAAACCTTACATTGACGACTTCGAGCTCAATCGGGTGGATTTTGGGAATTATAATCAGCTATCGCAGGAAACTGCCGACCGGCTGATTGCCAACCTGACCAAAGAAATACCTGAGGTGGATGTGGTGATTATCAACCAGCAGGTGCCATCCGGTATCCATATTGAGTATTTCAAGAAGCGGCTGGTAGAAGTCGTGAAGCAGTTTCCTGGTAAGTTGTTTATCGTGGACAGCCGTAATTTTAACGACTTCTACGATGGCACATTAAGAAAAATGAACGACACCGAAGCGGCGCGTTTGTGCGGCCTCAACAAGAAACCGGATGAAGTGGTCTTCTATTCTGAAGTAGTTTCATCTGCCAAAACACTGTTCGAAAGATTCAAAAAACCGTTGTTTATTACCCGCGGCAGCAAAGGATCCCTCACCATCGACGAATCGGGTATCTCTGAGATTCCTGGTCTGATGATCCTTTCAAAGGTAGATACTGTTGGAGCAGGCGACAGTTACCTCGCAGGTGCAGCATCCGCCCTTGCGGCAGGCTATCCGATGAAAACAGCTGCAGAACTCGGTGCGCTCGTAGCCGGGGTAACGGTACAAAAACTCTTCACTACCGGGACGGCTTCGCAGGAAGAGATCATGCACCTCGGACAGGAAGGCGATTTCATCTACAACCACGAACTTGCCGAGGAAATCCGGATGGCTCATAACCTGGAAAACACCGAGATAGAAATCGTTGATAAAAGCATTCTTAGCAGAGATCTCTACCCGAAATACGCGATTTTCGACCACGACGGTACCATCTCTACCTTGCGGGAAGGCTGGGAAAAAATCATGCAGCCGATGATGGTCAAGGCCATTCTTGGTAAGAAACACAAAGATGCCGACGCTACCCTGTACCACAAAGTGGAAAACCGAGTGGCAGAATATATTGATAAAACAACAGGCATTCAAACCCTTATCCAGATGCAGGGGTTGATAGTGTTGGTCAGGGAGTTTGGTTGTGTTCCGGAAGAAGAGATACTGGATATCTTCGGATACAAGAAGATTTACAACGACGAGCTTTTATTGATGGTCAAGGAAAGGGAAGCTAAGCTGAAACGCGGAGAACTCTCTCTCGAGGATTTCACGGTAAAAAATTCGGTCGCCTTTCTAACCCGCCTTTACCAGGCTGGCGTAAAACTCTATCTGGCAAGCGGGACAGATGATGAAGATGCCAAGCATGAAGCCAAAGCGCTTGGATATGAATACCTCTTCGAAGGAAGGATCTACGGGGCAGTTGGCGATATCACCAAGGAGGCCAAGAAGATTGTACTGGACCGGATTCTCGATTCGATTGGCAGTACGGAATCCGGACAGATCATCACTTTCGGCGACGGACCTTTAGAGATTCGTGAGACGCACAAACGCGGCGGCATCACCGTCGGACTGGCAAGTAACGAACAACGCCGGTATGGATTGAATGCCAACAAACGCACCAGGCTAATCAAAGCCGGAGCAGATATTGTCATTCCTGATTTTTCACAAATGGGCGAATTACTTGCGCTACTTGGGATTCACTAAACATTCCCCGGCAAAGCTTTCCGAATACTCGCTGCAACCAGGATTTATCCTGGCTACGGCACTCTTATGCCACCCATACATTTGTATGTTGTATTTTTACCACTATATTGATTTATATTTGACATATTCAAATAAAATGAGTATTTTTGATGGAATATTACCAATATAATGATACGATATTATGAAAATAGAGGAATTAGGAAAACTATTAAAACATAGAAGGATGGTATTGGGTCTAACCATTAGGGACTTAGCCGACCTTACTGGCATGTCCATGACTACCATCTCCCAAATCGAAAGAGGGATTAGCAATCCGACATTTGAAGTATTGCAAAATATTATTGAATATCTCAATTTGGAAATAAAAGTGGAAGTGAAAAAACACAATTAGTAAAATATGAGGTTAGGAAATAAATTGGAAGTCATTTATAAAGGAAATATTAAGGCAGGTGAACTCTGGGTTGATGATAATGGTTATCATTTTGAGTATGATGATGCCTTTATTGAAGATGTTACCACGCGACCAATTTCAGTTAATATGTCTAAGACACAAAAAACTTATCATTCCAAAGAATTATTTCACTATTTCAAATCCATTCTTAGCGAGGGAGAGAATAGAGAACAAATTTGTAAAGCATTAAGTATTGACCCTAGTGATGACTGGAGCTTATTGGCATTAACCTGTCAATATGATACAATTGGAGCGATAACAGTAAAAAACATAGAACATGGCACAGTGTAACGGATGTCTTAAGGATAATACAAAATCCTTTTGTTCATCCTGTGAGACAATTTTATTTGACCGCTCTAAGGTCAGTCCTCAGCTCAAATTCAATTGGGAAGATATTTCAAAAAGAATTGATGGTCAACCGATGGGATTTAGTATCTCAGGAGTTCAACGAAAAGGCTTTATTGGGAAACCCAGGGGAATCGAGTTAGTTCCAAGAATGAAATTAGATGAAAAATCTCAGTATATCATAAAACCAATGTTGTCCAGGTTTAATTTGCCAGACCAATCGCCTGCAAATGAACATGTAACCATGCAAATAGCCAAACAACTGTTTAGTATCAAAATAGCAGAATGTGCATTTATGAGCTTTGCCAACGGAACTCCAGCATATATCACTAAACGATTTGATTATAATGAGAAAGGCGAAAAATTAAATCAGGAAGATTTCGTGTCAGTTCTTAAAGCGGCTAATAAATATACATCAAAAACCTATCAAGATGTTGGAGAATGGCTTAGCCCATTAAATAGAGTTGATTTTCTTCGAATTCTGATATTCAATTTCCTTACTGGTAATGGTGATGTTCATTTGAAAAACATTTCGCTGTTGGAAACCTCTGATGGAGATATGATGTTATCACCCTCGTATGATTTAATGAATACCAAGATTCATCTTACTGATAATTTATTGGCGTTGAATCTATTTGAAGAATTTGAACAAACTAATTTGCCATTAGGAGAAAAATATAGTTATAATAGGGAGGATTTTGTTGAATTTGGAAAACGTTTGAGGATTAAAGAAACAATTATTTCGAAGATTATTGACTCATTTGATAACAAAGAAAATGAGATATTAGTTATGGTTGACAAGTCGTTTTTATCTGACAATGCCAAAAAATTGTACAAAAATAATGTGGTTGAAAATCATAAATTGTTTAGGCAATCTAATCTCTATCTTTAGGTCAAACTTATTAACCAAACTATCATGCCCCTCGTTATTGTTGGCGTCGGAATTCTGATACTGCTGATCCTGAACGGCAAGTTTAAGGTCAATGCCTTTATATCCCTGTTGATTACCGCTTTTGCCGTCGGCTTGTTGAGTAACATGAACCTGATCGACATCCTCGATTCTGTTCTCAGGGGAGTCGGTGACACGATGAGTAAAGTCCTGCTGATACTGGCCTTTGGCGCTATGCTTGGGAAACTATTGGAGGAAAGTGGCGCGGCACACACGATTTCCTTCCGGATGATTGACCTCATGGGATTGAAAAACATCCAGTATGCCCTGCTGATGACCGGTTTCCTGGTAGGTCTGCCTATGATGTATAACGCCAGCTTCCTGGTATTAATCCCCATCATTTTCACCTTTGCCAATATTACAAAACTACCTGTGATCTGGCTGGCGCTGCCGCTTTGCTCTGCCTTATCGGTAGCGCATTGCTTCCTGCCTCCCCACCCTGCTCCGACATATGTGTCGTTCATTTATGGAGCCGATGTCAACAAAGTACTGCTCTATGGCCTGATTCCAATGGTGCCGGCCTGCCTGATCGGTGGGGTTTGGCTTTCGAGGTACACCAAAAAATTAAAATCCGAACCGTCACCCGAACTTTTTGAAGAGAGACATTTCGAGAAAAGTCAGCTGCCCAGACTCGGCGTCAGTATACTTTGCGCCATCACACCCATCATCCTGATGTTACTCGGCGCCATCATAGATCTCTCTTTTGGTCCCCCTCCGGGGAAAGCAGAGCTTACCAGACTCGGTATCGATAATATCTCCGGATTCTATTCACAACTTTTTACAGGTAAGGGTCTCAGCAGCCATGCAACTTATATCCTTTCACGGATCTTCTCTTTTATCAAGTTTATGAGCGACGCCAACATCGCACTGTTTGCAGCCGTCGTGATTGGAATATTTACCCTGGGATTGCGTCGCGGACGGACCATGGAGGATGTGATGCACAGTTCATCAAAATCCATCGGCGCGGTTTCGATGATTGTCCTGATTATCGCCGGGGGAGGCGCCTTCTCGCAGGTTCTGAAAGACAGTCATGTGATCGAATATATCCGCACGATCTCGGTCTCGATTCACATGAATCCGCTATTTATGGCCTTTCTGGTCGCCTCCATTTTCAGACTCGCTGTCGGTTCTGCAACTGTGGCTACCCTGGCAACTGCTCCGATCATGTTGCCAATCATGCAGCAAACAGGAACTTCACCTGAACTGATGGTGCTGGCAACGGGGGCCGGCAGTGTGATGTGGTCCCATTTCAATGACTCCGGATTCTGGATGTTTAAGGAATATTTTAACCTGAGTGTCAAAGAGACCTTCCAGACCTGGACGTTAATGGAATCGACCATCGGAGTAGTCGGAATCAGTACCGTCCTTTTGCTAAGTATTTTTATCTAACATCCGGGTACCTTTTGATAGTTCCAATTGCACATCTCTGTTAAATATTTTGCACTCAGTAAACCTTTTTGAGTCCTGTCTATCTAAAAGACAGTTTTAATAATTATTCGATTGATCATACTAAAAATGAAGTGTTATGAGAACAAAAATCTTTATGGTAGGGCTGTTGGCAGGACTGTCGGCTTCACTAATGGCACAGACAACTGAAGTGACTCCAAAAAAACAGGGAGCAAAGGATCAGGTAGAAATGTCAAAGGAAAAGGGGGATGCATATCAGGCGCAGAGAAGTGCCGCAATGGGTTTAAACCTCAATGAAGAACAGAAAAAAGCCTTCAAGCAAAATATGCTCGCATTACACAAACAAATCCTGCCGATTAAAAATGAGCTGGGCGAGGCAGAGGCGCATCAAAAAACACTGATGACAGCCGAAAAAACTGATTTAGGAGCCATCAATAAGAATATTGAGAAGATTGGTGCATTGCGAGTAGAGATGGCCAAAATAATGGCTAAGCACCGGGTCGAAATGCGCGCTCAGCTAACTGACGAGCAACGTTTAAAGTTTGATCTGATGAAAGGGAAAATGATGCAAGCCAAAGGAAAGCATGGCATGAAGCCAGGCAAAGAAATGCGTGGAATGATACAGGGCAAGATGATGCGAAGAATTCGCCAGGGGCAGGAACAACAAGGAATGGGACATCAGGGAATGGGTCCTGGAATGATGTAAATGTAGATTTCTATGAGAACCTCTCTTTCTATTTTACTTTTAATTCTTTTTCTATATTTACCAGGAAGTTCGTCGGCAAAATCACCAATAAAGATCCTCGTGGTAACCGGTGGACACAGTTATGACAAGCCTTCATTCAATGAAATGCTCGCCAGTCTCGGTGATAATATTACAAGTCAGATAGTTGAATTCCCCGCTGCCTTCGACCAGTTTCTTCCGGAAAACCGCAATAATTACGATGTACTGGTTTTTTATCACATGTGGCAAAAGATCACTCCCGAGCAAGAGAAGGTTTTCTCAGCGTGTATTAAGGAGGGAAAACCACTGGTAGTCCTTCACCATAGCATCTGTGCCTTCGACGAATGGCCAGAATACTGGAACATCGTTGGAGGTAAATATTTCCACAAACTGACTTCTTTCAAAGGCAAGGAGTATCAGGCATGCAGCTACATTCACGACCTTCATTTTATGGTAAATGTGGTGAAAAAGAAACACCCGGTCACCAAAGGGGTGAAGGATTTCGAGATCTTCGACGAAACATACAAGGGTTATTATATCGAAGAAGGAGTACAACCACTTCTGACTACAGCCGAAGCCTCCAGCAACAATATGATTGGCTGGGCCAAGAAATACGGCAAGGCAAGGGTGGTGACCTTACAAAGCGGCCACGCCACGCCAACCTTCCAGAATGAAAATTTCAGAAGGCTGCTAAAGCAAGCTATTGAATGGACTTACGCAGGGAAGTAGAATCGTTAATTTTGGCAACATTAGAACCTCCATTCCTTTCACAATACCTTAATTCATTAGATTAGCTACCTCAATTTCGAGCCAATCTGCTGAAAATTCATAAACAATAATAAATGTTTTGTTAGCTCAGCCAGACATATAAGAACAAGGTAATCAGCGCCAGAATGCTCCAGTGCAATCGCCAATCGGTAATTCCTTCAAATTTGGCTACACCCTTGGAATAGTTAATGGTGGTTTTCTCAAGTTTCTCCGGAGCAGTTTTCTCAGTAAAAGCAGATACTGCAAACAATACAGCCGTGATGAGGATCTCAGCCCAAAGTCCCCTGAAACCGAAATTAAGCGTCATTTTATGGTGCAACAACGGGAAGAACTGTTTACCCGCATCGGCTCCCATCAATTGATCCACAACAAAGATGGTTGCGAGCAATACCCCTACTATCACAGAAACAATAGCCCCTTTCATGGTTACTTTCTTGCTCACAATTCCAAAGAAAATTGCAGGGAAAACGGGAACAACCAGATAGGCAGATATTGTCTGCAGGTATTTATACAATCCCTCATCATTCTTATAAACAAGATAAGCAGCCCCAAGTCCGAGAAGCATGACACATACAATCACATAACGGCCCAGTAACACCTGCCTTTTCTCAGAAATATTTGGTTTAAATTCTAGTACAAAATCCCTTACAACCAGGGTTGAAACAGAATTCAAAACGGCAATAAGGGAATTAATAAGTGCTGCAGCCAGAGCAGCGAGCAAAAGGCCCCTAACACCTGTGGGAAGCAATTTATTAAGCAACAGCACAAAAGTTTGTTTGGTGCCATCACCCTGCAATTCGTTGGGGTATAGGGCAAAGGCAATAACCCCCGGAAGGGCGAAAATAAAAATAGGCAACAATTTCAATCCGGTAGCCAGCATGGCTCCCCAACGGGCGTTGTGCAGATCTTTGGCTGACAAGGCACGCTGCACATTGACCTGATCTATACCCCAGTAAAAAATCCCTGCGTAAAATGCTGTAGCGAGAATTCCCCAGAAGGGATAAACCGGGTCATCTATTGGCTTTGATATCTTCATCATTTGAGGAACCTTTTCCATCAAACCATGCCAACCGCCAACCTTATCCAGTCCGAAGAACAGCATTGTAGAGGCACCGATCAAGATCACAAAGACCTGAATGGTATCTGTATAGGCCACAGCAGTAAATCCCCCTATTATTGTAAATGTGGCAACAGCAACTCCAATAATGAAAATAGTTGTCATGATGTTCCAGCCCAGAATACTGTTTAGTACCATGGCCCCTGCAAACAGTGTGAATGCGAGTTTTGTCATGATGCTGATGATCAGCATTAACCCTGAGAAAAACGTACGTGCCCGACGATCATACCGTATTTCCAAAAATTCCGGAATAGTAAAGATTTTATTCTTAATGTAATAAGGAAAAAGAATTGCACAAGCAAAACCCAGTGTGATAGCTGTGGTTAACTCTACAGAACCGGCGCTCAAACCATAACGATAGGAATCGCCTGACAAACCAACCAAATGTTCAGCGCCAATGTTGGTGGCAAAAATTGAAGCACCAACAATAGGCCACGTCAGCTTCCTTCCCCCCAGAAAGAAGTTGGAACTATTATGGCTTGCTTTCTTGCGGTAAGCCATGATTAAGCCGAATGACAAGCTTCCGACTATGACTACGGAAAAAACTAGCCAGTCCAGCGAGGTTAATAATAATTTCATAAGTTGTTAGTTTAGTTAATCAAAGCAGTGACTAAAGTAGTTTGATGAGTTGCTGATAAAGATAGGGAATTGTTTGAATCTGGTTTCCTTCTATATAAAATCCTTTGCCTCCGTATGCCTGGGGAATCCGTGTTACTATGCTCTTTTGATCCCTGAAATAATAGCCCACAGTCGATTCATTGGTGGCAGTTTCGGGCTTATACTGCCTAAGATCGAAATTGGCAGTAAGAATATCATCAGGGGTTTGCTGAACGTTTCCAACCATTGAAGCCGCTTTCAAAAACACCTCCGGACCTGTCACCGCACTTCCGATATTTAGAATTACGCCTCCGTGCATCAGTTTCGAGACCTCTTGCGTATAGATTAAAAAATCCCTCCCAGAACATCCGCCTTTGGCGCAGCCATCGAACCAGAAATGCTGATCCAGTACATCCGTTCCAATTCCTACATGAACCGTAAAGGGTACTTTCTCTTCGTAGCAGGCAGCTGCGATGCTCAATTCGGGATGAGCAAAGCTGATTGCATTAGGCTCAATACCCAAATATTTAGCCACTTTTTTACGAAAGGATTTCTTACAGATCATCTTTCCGACAGACTCACCATATCCAAGTTTGTTCTTGTTCCCGACACTCAATGCCGCATTGATATAATTGAATTCATAGGCCATCCCAAACTCTCCTTTTTCCAAAGCCTGGGGTACATATTCACTTGTTTCGCCCATCAAGGCCAATTCGAAATCGTGAATGGAGGTTGCCCCGTTTCCGGAGATCGTTGTAAACAAACCTCTGTGAATCAGGTCAACCAAAAGACGGTTCAATCCATTTTTAACCAGGTGAGCTCCTGTAAACAAAAGGATTGGCTGGCCTTTGGCTCGTCTTGCGATGATCTCTTTCGACAAGGCTTCAATGTTTTTCTTTACCTCCTCCGGCAAATCAATGGCGCAGTTCAGCACTTCGTCTATTTCGCGGAGATCGCCGTATTTGACTTTATTGTTTCTTCCCTTGACGGGATATGTCTTGATTTGTGCCGGATCAAATACTTCGTACCTGCCTTTGTATTTCATTTTGTGTGGTGTTAATAATTATAAATTAAGCGGTTAGCTATTGGCTGTTAGCTTATAAAATTTCAATCTATTTCAACAAGATATTCATCCTGTTAATGCTCTGAATCGCGGCCCTCACCGTATGGTAATTGATCTTCCAGGAGTGACCCATGTGTGTCCAGATGGGATCTCCCTTCCGGGAAAGCAATGGGTACCATTCACCAACTTTTTTGTTGACGAACTTGTCGTAGACGAAACGATGGACATTTTTGTATGCATCCCAGTATTTGTCCGGACCAAAGAGAATAACTGCATCCAGTAAACCTGTTAACACTTCCGCCTGTTGCCAGAACTCCTTCTCTTTGTCGTACACCCCACCGGAATGCGGACCTTCCACATAGACGCCTCCAAATTCGGTGTCAATTCCATTGTCAACAGTATGGTCGTAAATGATTTTAAACAGTTCTTTGTATTCGTCCGGATCAACCTTCAGTATTTCAAGGGCATGCAACAACAACCAGGCAAATTCGGCATTGTGACCAAAGCAAGTGTTATCGGTAGCGTTCCCTTTTTGTCCCTCTTCAGAAAAACGGTCCCAGCCCCAAATGATGTCAAATTTTATTTGGGGAGCAACCGTCCAATCTTTGAAGAACTGTGGTATCCCGGTTTTATAAACAGGATGGATGATTTTATTTATTAACAAATCGATGTCTTCCAGTAATTTCCGGCGGTGAACCTCTAATCCGGTGCATTCGTAGAGCGTGGTATAAGCCTCCATCAGGTGCATGTGTACATCGAGGGTTTTGCGGTCTCCTCCCTGACTTCCCGGACCGCAAAGGGTCCAGTCGCGGTGAAACATTTCCCAGTAGCCGCCAAAACGGGTGTCGGCGCAATATTTCTGAAGTAAATCAAAAGTTTTTTCAGCATACTCCTTTCCACGCGGATCCCCGGTAGCCAGCGTATATTCACTCAGGCAGTAAATCGCAAAGCTATGCCCGTAAATAATTTTCTGATCAATTTTTACTTCTCCTTTGCGGTTCATCATCCAGAAAAATCCACCATATTGCTGATCCCACATCTTGTCGATCAGAAAATCTACGCCATGTTTGGCCAGATTTGCCAGTTTACCTTCCCCGTATCCTGCCCTGTGTGCAGAGGCAATAGTATAAATACACCTGGTCTGAGCAATCAGTGATTTTTCATCTTCGCCGGTATCTTTACCGTATTGATCAAAATGCGTCAGGAAACCACCATTCACATCATCCCTCATTCTGGATGTCCAAAATGGAAGCAATTCGTTAAGCAAATGATTCTCTGCCTCTTTCTTAAGACTGGAAATTTCTTCTTTTTTCATGGTAAGTAATAGTTTATTGTATCGCGTGCAAATATAGCTTTTACTTGATTTTTTCCATCGTTTGAAGGACACTTTTTTACTTTGTCTTAAAAAAACTATAAATAGATCTTTCGGTAACTAAAATAGTTAATTTGGAACAAATTTCTTTGATAATGCGCGAAGTTCGTAAAATATCATCAATATACCTCTTTTTCACTTTTTTAAAAATCGGTGCGATCTCGTGGGGTGGTTTTATGGCGCTCATTGCCGTCATGAAGAAACAGTTGGTAGATAAGGACAAAATCCTGAAGGAAGAGGTTGTTCTGGACGGAATTTCTTTGGCCTCCGTGCTGCCGGGTGCCGTTGCCATCAATGTCGCCACCTACCTTGGGTACCATCTCCGGGGAACTAAAGGAGCTCTTATTTGTCTGACAGCCACCATTCTGCCTGCCTTTTTTGCCATCATCGGACTCGGGACCATTTACTCAACCTATGGAGAATTACCCCTGTTTAATAAATTTTTTCTGGGAGTATTGCCTGCTATTTCGGCTATCATCCTGAGCGTGGCTTTCGGTATGGCGCAAAAGCAAGTGAAAGATTACAAACAGCTAATTATTTGTGCCCTGGCGGGCGTTGGATTACTGACTATTCACTCCTTTATTGTCACCCTTGCAGTCATCATTTCCAGTGCCCTATTGGGTTATTTTCTTTACAGGAACCCGGGTTCAAAGGTGAAATCCTCTGAGACAAAAACCAGCAACATCGGTATCAATAAACAGCCCGGTAACAATGCAATATCCGATACTACTTCTCTGTCTGACGAAAACGCTCTTTCAGAAAACAATACACAACCAGGCAATAATACACTCCGCCGCGACAATGCGTTTTCAGTCAACAAAATGATTTTAGACAATAATGAGCTCTTAAACAAACAAACGCTATTCAATTACCTTATTGGCGGCATCCTTCTGGTTCTTATTATCGCACTAATTATCAATTATTTCGATATTTACGACTCCGCTATATACAAAATCAATCGGACTATCTTTTTGACTTTCACCGGCATGAGTCTGACCCTGTTTGGAGGAGGTTACGTTATCGTTCCGGCGATGCAGTCGGTCATCGTGGATGGTTTTCACTGGCTGACCACTAAGGAATTTGCCGATGCCATAGCGATGGGGCAGATCACACCGGGTCCTGTCATCATTACTGTAACTTTTATTGGTTACCGGGTAGCCGGGTACCTGGGAGCATTTTTTGCCACACTAGCTATTTTCTATCCTCCCGGATTTTTGATGATTATCTTATCAGGATTTCTTAGGCGAATCAAGGATTCTGATGTCATCAATGCCGTGTTCAGGGGGATGAGACCGGCTATTATCGGGATGATTTTTTCTGCGGCCATCACGGTAGGGAAAGGTGCCGAAATGCTTTGGCCTTCCGCCTTGATTTTCACGGTAGTTTTAATATTACTGATGAAATATAAGCTGAATGTTATTTACATGATTCCCCTGGCGGGGATAGTGGGAATGCTGCTGTTCTAAGACCTTCGGCTCCCAATAAAGGAAGCCCCGGCTCAAATACATGAACCGGGGCTTGGTTTAAGACGGCGGCGACCTACTCTCCCACTAATCGCAGTACCATTGGCGCTGACGGGCTTAACTTCTCTGTTCGGAATGGGAAGAGGTGGAACCCCGTCGCTATAGCCACCTAAATCTTTTCAATTTGAATCCCGTGTTTGCGGGATGAATATTTGAAAATGAACCTCAATCTGATCTTCACATTTTCAAATTCTCAAATCTTCAAATTGTAAATAGTCGCTTGCAACTAATAATATTTTTAACACGCTGGTGAAACTCTGTTTTAACAAAAACACA
>DATCHD010000094.1:0-4814 GCA_036508555.1 Prolixibacteraceae bacterium | reverse complement strand
TCTGCCGAAGTGGCTCACATGTCTCTCAGTGCTCAGGCTTCTGGTAGTGTTGATTTCATTTTGCCACCCAACAAAATTTCAGATAAATTAAAAAAAATGGCAGCTACGCTTAAAACTTAGAAACGAAGTCACAACTATAATATGTGGTCAAGACTGGTATATTTTCCAAATAGGAGTTAAAATCCAATGTCTAACACACATATTCTCATCAAAACCTAGCAATATTCTGGCAACAAGCAAAAAACACCTACACCGATGAAGTGTAAGTGTTTGATTATAAGTTGTCCCGTCAGGTTTCGAACCTGAACTCTTCTGATCCAGAATCAGACGAGTTGCCAATTACACCACGGGACAATTTTGCTGTTGCGTGCTAATCTTCAACTAGAAGATGGTAATTATTTATAATTAAGAGAAGGAGCAAATTTAAACTTGAATTGTATTTTACCTCTGTAGAGTTCGCCTACATCTTGTATCACTACAACTTATAACGGACATCTTAAAATCATTGGAATTTGCTAAAACAATATCAGTTGGATATTTATCATCAGTAATTACATTCTTAAGAGAATTTGTTAACTTATTGATCTCGATATCAATATATTGAAGAGCCTTTCTAATAATGCAAAAAAACAAATATTTACCGAATTTGCGTGGAGTAAAATGCATTTATTCGAGTTGATTTTGAATTACACATCCCAGAATGAACCTCACATGAAGATCAATTTGGTCGACAATTTTAAATTTCTATGACCATTTTTTGAATTACAATTTTTCATACCTTTGCTAAGAAGTGTTCTTTGCACGTTTTTAGACTCAGGTGAACCAATAGGTGAACTTAAATTTCAGAAACCTGTAAATAAAACATTATCAAGATATTGGAGAATGGGTTACATACCCTCTTTCTCCGCCAAAACTATCTGATCAAATCCCGCGACAGCGGGATTTTTTGTTTTGCCGAAGCACCGGAGGAAGCTTGCTTCCGTAAGGAGCTGAAGGGAAAACAAATATAACCCGAAGGGTTTGATCAGATTGTTTTGAAGCCACCCCGCAGGGATCGCGAGCGCAGCCTCTTACAAAAGTTTGGATAATTCTAAGTTAGCAAATCAAACTTTAGGCTTGTGCCTCCTTCACTCTTACCAGCCTGTTTTTCACGACCGATCCACTGAGCTACAATTCCATTTATCCAGCGGGTACGTTGCCAACGCCGGATAACAGTTGTTCCAGCTCTTGAAATATTTTCCTCCCTTATATAATATGGTGAAGGAATTTCAGTAAGGAAGACTCCTCTCGGATCAGACCCCTGCGGCATCCTGGCACGCTGCATTCGAATCTGTGAATGCGTCAAATCATACGGAATCTCAACAGGAATAAATGGTACCTGATAAAAAGGTACTTCTTTCCCAAGAAGGTATTTTGTAGGCTGGTCCTGCGATGGGGTGCCCTCTTCCTCCTCTTCATCTTTTTCTGCTACTTCAGCACCTCTTAAACCTTTTCCTAGTGCACCCGGGATCACATTTTCAAACGCCCATGCCATATTCGAGATCTCATCACGTAAAAAACTGACTTTTTCAAGTGGCTCCTGTTCGATCGGTTTGAGCAAGGTAGGCGTGAGGTAAAATAATGGCTGCTTACCCGAACCTGATTCATCTGTATGACTGAAGAGAGACCATTTTTCCCAGCTTACATCAGAACTTGTATCGACTGGTGGAATATACGTATGAAAACCAAATACGTCCTTTACAAGGAAACCCTTGATAGTGCATAAATTGTTAAGCTCCATGGGAAATGGAATCATCAACCAATCGTTCCCGTATATCAGTGCAAAATCAATAAGTATCAGAGTTGGAAGATCTGTGGTTTTCACATTGATGTTTCCAAAATTAATTTCATTTTCTTCCATTTCCCACCATCGGGATTTTGGCATGCCGGGAAAAGTAACCGGTGAAGGAATAAAAGTATGCGTAGTCAATTCCGCATTTCCACTGGCCGTTTGCCTGATGTCAAAATCATACCAGTCAAGCCTGCCTCCCGGATAATTCTTTACCTCCATGATCGTTGCCTTAGCCGGATCTTCATCCGTTTGAATATTGAACTGGTAATCAAGGTTCTCAGGTTTCCAGGCAGCATTTGCTTTTTGCATGTCAGCCCCATAAAAAAATTTAAGCTGAGCAAGGAAATCCTGACCGGCCTTTATTGCATTTAAAACTATAGCACTACCTGCTGCAGTAAGACTGACATTGACCCAGGATTCATATTTATTACCGGGTTTGCTCAAGGCTTCAAAAATGACAAATCCATCAAGCACTCTGTTTTTTAATGTATCAAAAAGTTGTGCATCACTCCTGCTTGATCTTATACTGGCAACCAGTTTACCTTCCGGGCTGTCTGCCTTTGCAAGTTCCAGCAATTGAATTTTAAAAAAGGTCAGGAAATCCGGCAACTGTGTCTTCAGATTATATTTAAACAAAATCTGTTTGAATAATTTGCCTGTCTCAATCCTGAAAGCAAGATCAGCAGTTCTGGCTTCTTTTTCAACAACCATTTCGAGCGGAACCGCAAAAGGTTGATCCAACGGAAAAATATTCTTATTGCCAGCATCCAGATGTGTCATTTTCTGCTGCTCTACAAGGAGTTTTGTTTTCACAGGTGTTCCGGCATCTTCCGCATCAAATTCTCCCATTTGCCACTGCCGGGTGAGCATCCAAAGTGCATCGTGTATTTCTGCGCTTAGTGATTTACGGTAGTCCGGAGAACTGGGAACCCCTTCAAACCGGTTGTACCCGATGATCGTAGCCCGGTTGTACGGATCCTTCTCTATGTCTGTCTTTGTTAAAGCCATGGTATTTAGAATTCGATTTTACAACATAATCAGTTCCTGAAAAACAGGGAGACATTTGCTTTTGTATGTGAAAACTCGGCTATGATCCCAGGTAATATGCCTATCCAGTCTGTTTTTGCCAGATCCGCAGTCCCAACTGCTCTCTGTTTTGCCCGTCTGAGAGTATCATCAATAATGTCGCTGAGTTTATCCCAGGTCCATTTCTTTCCTTCTGTTGCAGAAATAGCCAGTAACAATGCCTGAGGTGGTTGACTATTGGGCTGGTTATACTGAAAACTAATGCCGGTAAGTTCTTCCTTACCTGGAATCTCTTCCACCCACTCATCCACTAGCAGCCCGCAGAAATCAGATGTTCCCCAATCGGGGCTTACATGCTGAGGGAAATGATGAACGAGCATGGAAAGTTTCCCTTTACCCAGCGAACTGCCTGCGGGAAATTCAAGGCCAAGCCAGCTGTCATTAGTCTCATAGGGCAATTGTATGATGTGTATCTCAAGCTGCTTTTGCTGAAGGGAATCGTACAATAACCTTACTGTTTCAAATGATGCAATCTTTGGCCTCAGGTACATTATTTCATTAAGCCAGTTTTGAAGATGCTTAGCAGGAGAAATACTTGTTTTACCAGTGATAAAAGAAAAAAGATCTTTCTCTGCAATGTATGCGTTCCCGACCAACGACATCCGGTCTACTTCGTCATCATCATTCTTTGGGAAATGAAAAACAGGAAGAACTTTAAAACCAGGGCCGAAAAAGATACTGAATGACTGTATTAATTCTTCTACATCCAGATTTTTGTATTTCTGAACTGAAGCCAGCATTTTTTCCATAGCTATGATGACCTCTTCAGATTGAACGTGCAGTTCGGCCCTTAACTCCTTGTTCTCGCCTACTGAATTTTTGGGAAAAGCATCTCTGATTTCAAAATTGCAGCATTCAACAAGGCATTCCCTGATATTGGCGCACATGGTTGCAGATCGCTTACTATTAGCTTGTTTAAGCTTTTTCATCAAGTCCTCAAGTGCTGCAATCAGGTTCTCCTTCCTTTCATACAACGATCCGATATCAATTACAGCTACTCCCGATTTTTTTATGGTGAGATTCCTGGAATTTGCCTTGCCCTGGTATTGCTGCAAGTCAAAGTCCGCTGCATCCAATGCTTTTGAGTTGGTGACAATTTCTTTTAATAACCTTAGCAACGGAAGTACTTCAGCCATACTGATACTATTTTTTGCAGCTTTATTATAGTCTATTTCAATACCTGCCTTTTCTGAAATTATTTGTGTCAGCCTGTAATTGTAAGCAATGCGCTTTGATAGTTCAGACTCCTCCTTATCCAGCTGTGCCGGAACGAGATACAATATGTCAATGGGTTGCAAATTCAGGTCTTTCAGGGTAACGATGGCACTCCTACGGGATTCTGCTTCTGTTACGGTGCACTGGCAGGTATCTGGTGCACCTATTATTTCTCCCAGCCATTCATTTAACCCCGGTTCGGTTGATGCCCTCTGCGACATCTCGACACCCTTCCATGGATTTACCGGGTTATTGTAATCCCCTGACTTAAAAAAAGCTGCTGCGCGGTGGGTGAGTATCTGTGCAGGCGTCCGGGGAGTATTGATCGATTCAAACTTTGCCGGGGGTTTCAATTCATGAATGGACTTAAGTAAAGCACCGGCACGCTCAGTATTTCCCTGCACCAGCTGATGAATACTTTCTGCTACTATCAAATCCTTCATTGCGTCGATGCAATCCAGCAGATCAGCTATTCCTACCTTCATAGCGTCAGCCTCGGGCCCGGTCCCCGGCAATTGCCCCGTCCCCGGCAATGGGCCAAGCCCGAATGGATAGTCATTATTGCCCTTTATTGCATTTACAATCGCCAGCCCGTCAAGACGAGCGACCCAGTCCGCTGGCTTATTTGACTGCGTAACCGAAGTCTGATCATGATTATTTCCAGGATTGCTAATTGTTTTCC
>DATCHD010000093.1:0-8076 GCA_036508555.1 Prolixibacteraceae bacterium | reverse complement strand
TTCTGTCCGGCATCCTGATAGAAAGCTCCATATTCGGAAATGATTGCAGAAGTTGTGATCATGTCTATAAGAATTAAAGTAATTAGGAATTTGTGTCGACATTCTTATTGTGAGGCAGGTTGTTGATGGTTTCCCAATCAACGTCCGTGGAAGATTCCTCTTCCACGTGTCCAATGGCTTGGACGGTAGTAGTACCTGGTTTCGCAGCGAGCAAGGTGCGAATTGCAGTTACTTTTTCTTCTGGGGTTTGTGCTGAGAGTATCGTAGGATCGATGGCATTGAAAGGATCAAAAGCCGTTGCAGCTGTTTGCTGCGCCTGATCGATTGTTGCCTGCATCGTTCCTATGGTTTCTGTGGCAGTGTCTCGTTGTGCGATGGCGCTGTCGCGCTCGGTAACGAGTTGCTGATTGGCCTCCAGTCCCTCTTCGATGCTTTGAAGTTGATCTTCGTTCAGGAAGACGCCTTCATCGGATCCTTCAAGGGATGGAACGCTCAGTAGTTGATTGACATGCGAGAATTGTTTTACCATGGGTTTGGAATTATTGGGTGACTGGTTATTTGAAGAAGAAGATGTGTCTTCTTTAAAATTTGTGAGTGAGAGGATCCTGCCTATAGCAAAGTCGAGATCGCCAATGGAGTCGACCAGGGTGCCAATCACATTTGCGGCGGTGAAAGTATTGCCGGTTAATTGCGTAGCATTAACCGCAGGACGCCTGGAGAGAACGTCTGCCTTAAATTTTTCGTTGATTGGATTCAGCAGATTCTCCTGGGCTGGTTTGAAGTTGAAGTCATTGATGGCAGCATTATATTCTGCGTTTTTATCAGGAGAACCATCGGAGTAGATGGTGACCTGGACTTCTTGCAACTGATTTTCTGGTGATTTGTTTTTACGGCCCTCCCAAACAAGCATAGTTCCAATACAGCCCACGATATCAGTGGGCCGGGAGGCGATAATTTCTTTTGCGTAGCATGCGATGTAATAAGCGGCTGATGCAGCCATGCCATCGATCCAAACCACGATTGGTTTGGTGCATTTAATCATGGCATCTGTCATTTCCGGTACGGCAATGGTCTGGCCCCCTCCGGATTCGACGATGATAATATGGCCGATGACGCTTGCATCGGCGTCTGACTCCAAGAGTCTGATTCCAAGTGTGCGGGTTCCTCTCGGACCGCACTCCTGGTCGTGCTTTGTCAATACGGAGCGAAGGGGAAGGATATTGATAACCTTCGCGCTTTGGTGATGTTCCTGCGGATGTTCGTCTTCGATGGATAAGTCCTGGGTGCTTTCCTGGTTAAGGGATGCACGAAATGCCTTAAGGGCAGAAATCTGGTAGGATTTATGACTTTGAGGCTCTTCAGATTTATCCAGATTTAATCCGCTCAGGATTCCCCGGAAGATTGGGAGAAGTCCGTTAAGTGTTTGTGAATCCACCTGCCAGGGGGATCCGATAACATCTTTTAGAAACGAATAGTTCATAACTTGCTCTTTTGAAAAGCAAGTTTAGATGGAACAGTAGCGTTAGGAAAGGACTAAAACGGCTGCTAGGGCCTGTAAATGGCGGGGTTTAAAGGTTTTGAAAGGGGTTGTTTATAAAAACGGCCCGGGTGGTGATGGCCTTAGCCAGAAATGATATCGCATAATGATTCAGCGAAGCGGTGGTGGCGCCGGTTGTGAGTTTGGCAGAAAAACGAAGCGGAACGCTCTTTGATCCTGCGAGTTTATAGTTGCCGTTACCATCAACAAGGATAACATTATACTTTTTAACCCTTTCCATTTGCTTGATAATAGTAATGGTATCTGGATGGTCACAAGGAACCTGGGCAACGATTTCTGTTTTAAAGGCGCCACCGGCGATATCATCTTCGATCAAGGCGCAGGAGTCCTCCTGGATATAGATCTCAACCATGTTGTCTTGATTAAGGATTTGCAAGGTTTCTCCGGCGATTGAATAGTCAAGGGATGGGATGGCCCAGATCTTAACTACTCCACCCATGTTTTCGGATTGATTCGAGATTGTTTTCATGTTTTTTTTGGTTATTCGGAAGTTGTCCCAGGATGGATACAACTTCCGCACATTTTTATTTGAAAATAATTGTCAAAAAGCTTTTATGTGGATATTACTGTCATGTTTTCGTGATAAAGGATTGCTTTTTGTGTCATGGCGCCAGCATCACACATATTGCAAAGAATTAATCTCTCGAGGTGCTGAAAGGCGAATTGATTATAATCAATGGCATTGTCCAGGCGAAAGCGAAAGAAGTCTTTTTTGATTGAATCAAAAGGCCAGTATTCTTCTTCCATGTTAAAGCGAAGCTGGAATTTTTGAATGGCATCCTGGATGGGAGTGCCAAAGGAAATATAGGTACCCACCACCGATCGCATAAGCCATTTGGCGTTACGCTCAAAATGTTTTCCGAAGCTAACGATATCTGTTTTGGAAAGCTCCCATCCGTGGCGGTAGAAGTCACGGTCGGAAATGGGGACTTCGACGGTTCGGCACAAGCGAACTGAGTCGTTTGGATATTTGTGATCATTGTAATTAGCGGGCTTTTTGAGCATTCGCATAAAAAGCTCACGTTCCCTGGGATGGCGAGAGAAGTTTACCGGATCGCCATAATTGTTGTCAATAAATCGCTTGACATAGCTTTTGACTGGAATTTCGACAAAATAGTTCATGGATAGAAGGGTTTTATTGGATAATAAAACCCCTGGTGGTGGGTAGATCAAAGATAGCAAAAAGATGAAAATCAGCATCATTTTTGGCTATCCGATTTTCCATCAAAAAAACCCTACCCCCTACTTTTCTATCAAAAAACGGCAAAAAGCTGTAACCTACAATTTACAACTCTTGTAACTAATTGATTCACAATAATTACAAAGGGTACAACTCATTTTATATGTTTTTGTAACTAATTGATTTACAATGGTTACAAATTAGAATATTTTGAATATATTGTTGTAAAGGGAACCAATCCGACCTATTTCAATTTTCCCCTCTACAAGAAGTTTCAATTTTAAAAATATGTTGTAACCCTTTTTGTAACCATGTAACAAAATCAATATTAGTAATATACTTTTAAAGTTACAGGTTACAACTTTAAAAGGTATATTTATGGAAATGAGTATATTTAGTCATGACCTAAAGAATAACTATTTTTTCTAGTTGTTCTCTTTTTTTGCCATTCCAGCCCCTGGTGCTGCATAAAAGCAAAGACCTCCTGCAGAATCACGGCAGGAGGTCTTTTAGAGAGAATTTTATTTTGAGAATAAGTGGAAACTAAAAAGGTAAAGTATCTATATCTTCTTCAGTGGGTATAGTTTCATCTCTCAACATATCACTCAGGACGGAAGTAGCTATATACATGCACTCAGTTGTTTTGCCGTCTATCTTCTTAATAATCCTTCGGCACTCCTCCTGCGGATTTGCTCCTGTACAAAGATGCAAAGGGTTCAGGACATAACCATAATATTCGCACCAGGCCGTAAGACTGGTCTTAAACTGGTTGCTCTTGTATTTACTGGATTGCGAGATGCTGAGCGTTGTTTTGAAATCTTCGAAAGCCGACTCCCTTTTAAAGTATACATTGAAATAGCCCAGATCCGGGGGAGCCATCTCAGGGCGTGGATCAGGAGGAATAACAAAGTACTGATTGGCCCAGTTGAAGAACTCCTCATCTTTGGAAACGCCTTTGGTCATTAACCTGCGCAGCTGTCGTTTCATCAGGTTATCCATTGGAGGCTGTATCTTGAAAAAGCGCATCTGCAGCTGGATACAGTAGGCCATAAAGTTGTAAAACTTGTTCCACTCCTCTTCTGTAAAGTCGTCAAAGAGCAGCCGGCCATATTTGTTCAAAGGAGACCTGGATTCTTTATAGTCATTAAACTTCGTGCGTTCGTGGTAGTAGTCTGAGGCGGCTCCATTCAGGATCCTGGCGATGGTGGAGCTATCCACATTTTGTAATTCAAAGTTTGAGCTTACAATCATCTTTCCTGAGCAGTCATAAGGAAGTATCTGTTTGGAGATGTGCTTGCTGTTTACTTCCCTGTTTCCTGTTACCTGGGTGTAAAAGAAGTTGAAGTCTGCAAATTCATACAGGTCATCCACCTCGATGATGTTGTGAAAGCGGGTGAAACCATCGTAAATGAATTCTGTCTTATCGGTGATGTCTTTTCTGCGTCCTCCGATATAAAACCTTGGCCTGGTGTGTGAGAGGGCTGTGCAGAGCACAGACTTACCCGAGCGACCGGAGGATTGTCCGATCTGGGAGATTTTCAAGTCCTGCAGAAACACCAGCCATGGCTTTCCCGGGTCTTTGTACTCAGATGACATATATCCCAGCACAAACATCAGGTTGGTCAGAAGCAGATTTTGCTCTTTTATCTCCGTATCGGTTAGCTCTTGTTTAGCTTCCAGCTCCTTTCGCCAGTGAATACGCGAGAGGTCTCTTAAAAAACTGGTGAAGTAGAAATCCTGGTCATTGATTCTGACCTGGTAACGTTCCAGATCAGGGTAATTAGCCAGTTCTACATTGATGTTTTCACGTTCCTGCGCCGTTTTAGCCAGCCGAAGCCGCTCGGTCAGTTCTTCATAGTCTTTAGTGGGAGTAATCTCTATGGCAGGCTCTTTTAGCAGCGTTACACTTTTGTCTGTTACGTGGCTGATTACATCGGTTCCCAGCTCCAGTTTACCCAGGATATGGTTAGGAACCTCCGTGTGTTTGATTTTTTCGATTGCCTGGGGCCTGATGCGCAGGCTTGCGTTGTTGAAATGAAGATATTCTGTGCTTTTGTTGTAGTTGTCGAAATTGAATTTTATCTCCGGCAGTTCCTGTAGGTTGTTTTCTGAAATTTGGTTACTGGAATTGATCTTATTCAGGATGGGGACCTCATCCAACAGGTTCTTGCTACGGATCCATTCCTTGGTGAAGCGCTTGATGATTTTTTTAATGTGCTCGGGATTGATCAAATCAACTACTTTGCCTTTAATATGAGCATAGCAATAGCCCGCCTTGCGGTGATAGGGGCTGTCTGTGACGTAAAAACCGTTGGCCTGCAGAAAGTAGTAATAGTTCTCCAGGTTAATGTTGTAGTTGACCACTTTCTTGCCCTTTACTTCTTCTGTGCAGCGGGTCCAGAACCTGATTGGAAAAGATTTTGTCTTCAGAGCCATAAAATGTCCACAAGTCTCATCCTGGGTCGCTCCGGAGATATTGATAAAGTCTTTGATGTCTTTGCAGGGATTGCCCCTCCAGTCTTTTTTCTGGCTTAGCCACTGTGGAAGCTGTATGGTTACCAGATCGATGTGAGAGTGGGCAAATTTCATCGCCATCTCCTTGCCCGTGGCATCCAGGTCCATCAGCTGGTAGTGTTTCTCGCACAGTGCGTCCAGCTCCTCCCACTGAGAGCGTGTCATCGCGGCGGATTCACTGTTAAGCCAGTAAACATGGTAACCCATTGAGGCAACATTCAATGCATCGCTCTCACCGCTGCAGCGGATAAGGTCTTTTACCTGCGGCTTTTTCCACTCCGGACCATCGTACTGCAGCTCACCCGTTTGGAGATCGACAAATTCATTTTCCGCTCTTTTGAGTTGTTTAAGTCCAAAGATGTAATCGGTAGGTTTGTCGCCAACATAATGAAACCGGTAACGTTTGTCAAATTCGTGCGGCTTGTAGATCTTTTTGAAGGAGCCTTCGTCCAGTAAAAAGATTGGATAGTCCTCAGTTGAAGTGAAAATATGAACCATGTCCTTGCGGTATTTTTCGCTGTAGCTGACCATCTCATATTTTTCGACCGATTTCATATTGAACTTATCCAGCAGCTCGGCTGAAACGTACCGGCCAATGCTTCTGAGGTCACTCTCTGTTGGTAAGGGTTTATAGGTGAAACGGTACTGACCTTTCTTGTCCTGCTGGTCAACATCACGGGAGCTGTACTGAGCCTTATATTCCGGTCTTTTGAAATCAGTTGAACCAACTTCATGGCGGATAATCACATCCTGGATAAATCGAAGGGCATCGATATAAACCAGATTTTCAGCCCACATCACATAGGCAATCCCGTTCATGCCCTTGACTTCAGATTGGTTGCCAAAATCGGTGATGCGCCACTGGCCTTTGAAAAGGGAGATTTTTGCCGAAGCTGTTTTTTCCTGCTTTCGGCACTTGACAAAATGTCTGGGGTTGGAGAAATCCTCACCAGGGAAGTAATATTGAAAGATACTCAGGCCGTGATTGGAGGCTTCCACGATCTTCTCTGAGTCGATATATATCATAGCTTTTTCAGTAATACAAAGCGTACAACATTATTCTGTTCTATCTCCGGATATTTAGTTTTGAGAATGTTGACCATTTTCTTTGCCCTTATGCCATATGTTAAAAGAGAGAACCCGTCCATGGAGGAAAACTCATCCACATCGAAGGTCCACATCTCTACTATCTCGCAGCGGTTCTCTGTACCTGTCTTAGGATCCTTCAGGATAACTGTTTCCCCGGCCTTGTCGATAGATTTTTTTAGCCATGTTACGGGCAGGGCAATAGCAAAATAATCATGCCGTGGAATACCGTGAAATATTGTTTCTCTCATTTGATTTTGTGCCATTTTATCCGTTTTACCCTGCCCGTCTTTCTACCAATTTGTGCCTGGTGCACCTCATGAAGAGTAGTTTATACAGGGGAACGAAAGGAACTGCCCTGCGCTGTACAGATAGCCGTCCTTGCCCGATTGTTGGGCAAAGGTGATATCCTGGCGTATCTCCACAGAATCATCCCATTTAGAGTCAAAGACGAACAGATGACTGTCCTTGATCTGTGCCTGACGAGCTTTTTCCCTCTTTTTATAATCCGCATTTTGATAAACCGAAAGGTCTAAAACGTTATCACCTGGAAAATGCATTTTTACGATTTGAAGCAGGGTTTTGTATTGAGGGGAGTTATAATCCCCGATCACGGCAATTTTCATGTGGATACTATTATTGTATTGTCAAATGGAGAATCAAAGTAACCACCCAGCCGGAAGCGGCCAATTGGGTAGATTTGCGTCGCTTCATTTTACGATCTGTGCTACGGATAAGGTGGTATAGGTTTACATCAGGGCCCAGGCTTGGACAGCTACATTTCCCGTACTGGCTCCACTGCACTGCAAACCACCGGCCCTCATAAAATATCTCTCCACAAACCTTGCTTGGTTGAGAAGATGAATTAAAATCCATGGAGTAAATGAAATGCTTCAAGCCACAAACCGTGGTAGCCTCTTCAAAATCCAGTGTCGTGAAGGGAGGATGAAACACCTGCTTTAGCAGTGCGTACCAGCCTATTTTGGGTTCAGAGTCAATGGGTACAACGATTTTGGCCGCTCTGTCCTTAAGACTTGCCCTTTGGCTGTCCGCCTTGGCCTTGCCAATGACGATCATAAGGCCAAGAATCTCTTCGAGGGATTCCTTGTCAGCGCGGGTTGCCCTTAACTGCACATGCTTGGTGGTAAGTGATTTGAGGATTGCATCAATATCTCTGGTGGAAGGGATCAGGATGATGTTGCCTTGCTGGTCGATTTCGTGTGTCATGGATAGTGGGTTTTTGTTTGTTTGAGACTAGAGAGGATTATAAATTTGGCGGCCGGTTGGTGATCGAAACCTTCGCTGCTCCTGACTTTTCTGAGGTGTAACACAGAATAGCCCTGCTCCGGCCGTTTGCCCCACCACAGGGGCTGGTACAGATAAGAACGTGGGTGATGTTTTTATTATTGAATCCTGTGAATCCAGGTATCAAATTCTTTTCTGGGGATTCCGACTCTTCCTTCCTTGGTGCGGAGTTTTAGCGATCGGTTTTCTATTGCACGATCCACAAGAGTCCTGCTTTTAGTTTCCCGGTAACAATCTTGTTTGGACATGAATGGTTTCTTGTTTTCCGGCATTATTTGTTTTGCAACCTCTTTTGCAATGTCACGGATTAGGCGGTTCAGTTCTGGTTTATCGGATATTGTCATTGGGAATTGCATATTATCCGAGTATTGCTTTTACTTTTTCTGAGTTCTCTTTGGCATTTCTGCTTTCACGGATTCGGCGTTTTTCGATC
>DATCHD010000092.1:0-16743 GCA_036508555.1 Prolixibacteraceae bacterium | reverse complement strand
AGCGATTTAACAGGTTAATGCCCGCAGAAAATATATTCGTCGTAACCAGCGAGAATTATAAAGAGATAGTAATGGTGCAGTTACCTCTTTTAAAAGAGTCCCAGGTTCTGCTTGAACCCATCCGGAGAAATACAGCTCCTTGTATTGCTTATGCAACCTATAAAATATTGAGCATCTGCCCTACAGCGAAAATTGTCGTTTCTCCGTCCGACCACCTGATTCTTAAGGAAGATCACTTTTTGAAGGAAATCGAGAAAGGCCTTCAATTTGTTGAAGATCAAGATGTTCTGTTAACATTAGGGATACAGCCTTCAAGACCTGAAACCGGATACGGGTACATTCAAGTGAACGAAAAAATTGATTTTAGCGGATTCGATAATCTTTACAAAGTCAAGACCTTCACGGAAAAACCCGACCGTGCGATGGCCCAGGTCTTTGTCGATACAGGTGAATTTTACTGGAATTCAGGGATTTTTCTCTGGTCTGTTTCTGCCATTCGGAATGCTCTCGAGAAATATTTGCCGGATGTTAACTCCCTTTTCGAAAATGGAAGGAAGTTAATCAATACAGCGGATGAATGTTTCTTCATCAACAAGACCTACTCCGAATGTCCAAACATATCTGTTGATTATGGAATCATGGAAAAGGCTGATAATGTCTATGTTTTGACGGCTGATTTCGGATGGTCCGATCTGGGAACCTGGGGATCGCTCTATGAGAATCACCCGTTGGACAAGAAGGGTAATGCTGTTGCAGGTAACAAGATTTTCCTCTACGAAACAGAAGGATGCATTATCAATATGCCTCAGGATAAGATCACTGTGATTCAGGGGCTAAACGATTATATTGTAGTCGAATCGCAAAAAACATTGCTTATCTGCAAAAAGTCTGATGAACAACAGATCCGTCAGTTTGTGGCGGACGTCATGCTGGCTGAGGAGAAGAAGAACTGACCTTCGATTTGGTTGATTTGAGTTCTTTTAGAAGTCTGTCCTTTATCGACTGGAAGTTAGCCATATTACTCTGAGTGACAGGATTAGCGGGTTCTGATTTCATCTTAAGCGGATCCACAGGAAATCCATTCATAAAGACACGGAAATCCAGATGTGGTCCCGACGCCAATCCTGTCGCACCAACATATCCAATCACCTGACCTTGCCGTACACGCGATCCCGGCTGGATACCTTTTTCGAATTTTGAGAGGTGCATATAGGTCGTCGAATAAACAGAATTGTGCCTGATCTTGATGAAATTTCCGCCACCACCAGGCTGATAGGCCCTCGTCTGTACAACGCCATCGCCAATAGAATAAATCGGAGTGCCGGTTGGAGCAGCATAATCCACGCCAAAATGCGGCCTGACAATTCTTAGAACCGGGTGCATGCGGGCGGCAGAGAATCTGGAGCTGATTCTGAACATTTTTAGCGGCGCTTTTAGAAACTCTCCTCTGACGCTCTTCCCTTTTTCGTCGAAATAACTCTGACCATCTTCCTGTTCAAAATGAATGGCAAAGAAATCCTGGCCGGATGAATTGAAAACAGCGGCATGAATTCTGCCAATTCCGATGCGCTCGCCTTTCACATAGTCCTGGTCGTAGATTACTTTAAAATGATCACCTTTCTGAATAGCAAAGAAGTCAATTTTCCAGGCAAACAATTCTGAAAGTTGCATGGCGAGCATCGGATCAAAATTATTTTCTTTCATGGAGTTCCAGAGAGAGGAGCTGATGACGCCTGACGCCGTTTTTCTTTCTGTAGTGACCTCATTCTTCCCGGCAACTACTTTGCAGGAATCAAAGTTTAGATGATATACATAATAATTGACAGGATTTTCGGAGTAAGCGAAATAAAGTGGTTTACGCAAAGAGTCCCGCGAGTAAAAAACCGCGTAGTCGTTTCCAGTTTTCATCCTTCGCAAGTCAAAAACCGCAGAAGGCAAATGAGCAATCCTGTCTATTACCGTGTTCGATACGCCACGGTCGGTCAATAGGTCGGATAGACTCTCATTCATCCTGAGATTGTTTTCTTCAACATGAAAGGAATCCACTGGCAGGCCATACAGGAGCCTGGGTTCTTTCAAGAGGATATCATCTTTTAGGTCGACCGCCGGAATCATGTAGTTGTACCACATGATTCGGGAAAAAGTGAAGATCAGCAGTAAAAATATGGCTATTCCCAGGATCCATTCCGGCAGATACTTCCTTCTGGTGGATCTCTCTCCGGCTTTCTTTAGCCTCTCAAGCCACTTCAATTTATATTCTGATTTCATCAAACCCCTTTCCATAAACACCCATGACAGATCCCTGTGAAATAAATGCATCAGGATCTATTTCCTTGATCTTTTGAAAAATCAGGGGTGATTCTCTCTTTTTGACAACTGTCATGATCATCTTAACCTGTTTCTTGGTGTACCATCCAGTCCCATCAATGATCGTTAATCCGCGGCGGGATTCTATGTTAATATAATCAGCTATTGCTTCATATTTTTCTGAGAATATGAAGAGTTGAACAGATTGTTGAGCTCCGGTGAGAAACGCGTCGATCGAATAAGCGACAATCCACATGGTAACATATCCATACACAAGTAATTCCACAGAAGAAAGCACAAAGTAAGAGGAGGTGATTATGATGACATCACAATACATGATGATCCTTCCGGGGCTTATATTCCGGTACTTGTTAATGATCATGGCAATGATATCTGTACCACCTGTACTGCCCCCCTGGTTAAAAGTAATACCCAATCCGACGCCTCCTAAAATTCCCCCCAATACAGAAGACAAAAAGAGATCCTGCACAAGCGCTCCTTTAATAAACATTGGTAAAACATTGAGTAATATAGAAATGACGACCATACTAAATAATGTTTTTAACCCAAAACTGGTTCCCAGGATTCGAATAGCCAAGATGATCAGAAAGCTGTTAATGATAAAATAATGGTATCCTGCCGGGATGCCGGTAGCATAAAATATCAGCATGGAAATACCAGTTACCCCGCCTGCAGTGATCTTCACAGGAATAAGAAAGGCCGTTACTCCAAAGGCGTACAGCGACAGCCCGATGATTATCACCGTATACATTTTTATAAAAGAAAATATTTTCTTACCCATGCGGATTAATTAGGAGCGCTAAATTAAATCTTTTTTAAAAATTTAATTTAATTTCACGCCGAATTGACGAACTAAACTTTTCAAGCAAAATATTCAAATTGACTAAAAATCAAATTTCTCTGTTTTCGAATTTAATCAAATAATATAGATATGAAGATTCACGAATATCAAGCAAAGGAGATTTTTTCCCGTTACCTGATACCTGTTACCAAAGAGGTGGTCTGTTTTACAGTTGAGGAGGCTGTAGCAGCTGCAGAGAAATTAGGACTTCCAGTTGTCGTTAAAGCGCAGGTACTAGCAGGAGGAAGAGGAAAAGCTGGTGGCGTTAAACTGGCTCGAACCAAGCAAGATGTGCCTGAAATGGCGGGTAAGATTCTGGGAATGGATATCAAAGGTTACAAGGTTGAGAAAATATTGATCGCTCAGGGGGTCAAGTTTTCTTCAGAGTTTTATGTCGGACTGACCATCGACCGAAATTCCAAATCTGTCATTTTCATGGCAAGCAGCGAAGGTGGTGTAGAGATTGAGGAGGTTGCCAAGGATAATCCGGATGCCATTCACAAGTTTGTTATTGATCCGGACCTGGGTATGACGCCCTTCCTTGCCAGAAAAATTGCTTTTGCACTGTTCAATGACTTCAACCTGGTCAAACAGGGAGCCGATCTTTTCCAGAAGCTCTACCGGATTTTCATGGACACTGATTCTTCCCTGGTTGAAATCAATCCGCTGGTCATCACAGAAGAAGGCAAATTACTGGCACTCGATGGTAAAATGAATTTTGACGATAACGCCTTGTTCCGTCAGGCAGC
Source organism: Prolixibacteraceae bacterium (assembly GCA_036508555.1). Lineage (GTDB taxonomy): Bacteria > Bacteroidota > Bacteroidia > Bacteroidales > Prolixibacteraceae > CAINVV01. Next base: position 12,825 of record DATCHD010000092.1, on the reverse strand, counting down.
CATTGAGGCACTGAATGAACCGACTGTGGATGAGTTAAAGGAACTGGATGCCAAGGAGAAAGGGTTGACCTATATCCGGCTGGATGGTTCGATTGGGTGTATGGTTAACGGGGCAGGACTGGCAATGGCCACCCTCGATCTGATCAAATATTTTGGCGGTGAACCTGCTAACTTCCTTGATATCGGTGGAAGTTCCAATCCGCAAAAAGTGATCGATGCCATGAATCTGATCCTTTCAGACAAGAATGTTAAGGTCATCATGATTAACATCTTCGGAGGGATTACCCGCTGTGATGATGTCGCACGAGGATTAATTATTGCACTGGATAAAATCAAGGTGAATGTACCGATTGTTGTCCGTCTTTCCGGGACCAATTCCAAAGAGGGGCTGGAAATCCTGAAGCAGGCTAATCTGCCGATCGTTGAGACCATGAGTCAGGCAGCACAAAAAGCCATTGAATTGTGTAACAAGAATTAAGAACCAACTTATTAATTTAGATATGAGCATTTTAGTCAATCAAAATACGAAATTATTGGTACAGGGGATCACCGGCAGGGATGGTAGCTTCCATGCCGGCAAGATGAAGGCTTATGGAACAAATGTCGTAGCTGGCGTCTCCCCCGGTAAAGGGGGTTTGGAAGTCGACGGGATTCCCGTATTCAACACAGTCGAAGCCGCCCGCAAAGCTACCGGGGCTAACACCTCTATTATCTTCGTTCCGGCCCACCTGGCAGCAGATGCCATTCTTGAAGCTTCTGAAGCCGGAATCGAACTGGTGATCGCCATCTCCGAAGGTGTTCCAACACTCGATATGGTAAAGGTAATGCCTTATCTGGCAAAGAGAGGCACTAAGCTGATTGGTCCTAACTGTCCTGGACTGATTTCTCCCGGAGAAGCACTTGTGGGTATCCTGCCGGGAAACATCTTCCTGAAAGGGAATGTCGGACTCATGAGCCGCAGCGGCACCCTGACCTACGAAATGGTTTATCAGTTAACCAGCAATGGCCTCGGTCAAAGTACCTGCGTCGGTATGGGAGGAGATCCCGTAGCCGGACTGTATTTCCTGGAACTTCTCCAGATGTTTCAGGATGATCCTGAAACGGAAGCCATCGTGTTAATTGGCGAGATTGGAGGAGATGCCGAAGAGCGTGCTGCTCAATACATAAAAGATCATGTCACCAAACCTGTTGTCGCGTTTATTGCCGGTCAGTCGGCTCCTCCGGGAAAGAGAATGGGGCACGCGGGTGCGATCATCTCGAGCGGAAGCGGAACTGCCGAAGAAAAAATCAAAGCTTTCGAAAAGATTGGTGTCAAAGTGGCCAAAATTCCAAGCGAAATTCCCGACTTATTAAAACAAGTGATGAAGTGAGAAGTGAATTTTCACTTTTCACTTCTCGCCGCCTTCAACACTTCATTAACCGAGCCATGTAGTAGCAGCAATCGTTTGGCCCTGTCTTCGCTATAGCCAAGTTCACTGACAATCATCCTTGTTCCTCTGTGCACCAATTTTTGATTGGTCAGTTGCATATTGACCATTTTATTGCCTTTGACCCTTCCTAATTTAATCATGACGGAAGTGGTAATCATGTTTAATATCAATTTTTGGGAAGTGCCTGACTTCATCCGGGTACTTCCGGTTACAAATTCAGGTCCAACAATCGCTTCGATAGCAATATCAACATTCTTGGCAAGGATGCTGTCAGGATTGTTGACGATACAGGCTGTCAACACTTTGTGCTCCCTGGCTTTCCTGACCGCACCAACAACATACGGAGTTCTACCGGAGGCCGCAATGCCTACAATCGTATCCAACTCGTTGATCTTCAGCTTTTCCAACTCTTTCCATCCTATCTCTTCATCGTCTTCGGCTGCTTCCACCGCCTTGCGAATGGCCCTGTCTCCACCAGCAATCAAACCAATAACCAAACCATAGCCGACTCCAAAAGTTGGCGGGATCTCTGATGCATCTAAGATTCCTAACCGGCCGCTGGTACCAGCGCCCATGTAGAAAAGTCGTCCCCCATTTTTCATCCGCTGGTAGATTTTCTCTACCAGGATTTCAATCTGAGGTATAACCAAACTGACTGCAGGAAAAATCTTCTTATCCTCTTCGTGGATGTTAAGAAGTATTTTTTTCACCGACATCTTCTCTAAGTCATTGTAAAACGAGTCTTGTTCGGTAATGCTTACAGTGTTCATTTTGTTTTGCTTATATGGATTTTTTGAGATGATAATTGACCAATCCTTCCATTGGCTCACGCCTGACGGAGATACACTTCATTTGATATTTTGCACACACCTCAGCCAGAATCTCCCTGAAATAATAGGCAACAGATCCGACAAAACCAATTGGATAAGTAGTGTAATCAGGTATCTTGGCCACATTGCGCTCAAAAAATTCAGACAAACTGTTACTGATAAGTTGATGCGCATATTCTTCCTTAATTATTTCAGAAAGAAAAGGCGTAAACGAAGCAAGGAAATGATTTGGCCTCTCCGCCTTGTATACTCTTTGAAGCGCAACCTCCCTGGTGAGATGGAATTTCATCTCAAATTTTGTCCTTAAATACAAGGGCATAACTTCCTTGAAATAGTCACCGATCAGCTTCTTACCCAATACGGCCCCGCTTCCCTCGTCTCCAAGAATAAACCCAAGTGGTGAAATACCAGCAACCACCTGCTCTCCATCATAGAGGCAGGCATTCGATCCTGTACCCAGAATGCAAGCAATCCCTTTGGACGTCCCAAAAACGGACCGCGAAGCAGCCAAAACATCACTGTATAAATAAATCTCTGCATAGGAGTATAACCGACTGAGAGCCAAACGGATGATGTTTCCTGTAGCCTCGCTGACAATACCTGATCCATAAAAAAAGATCTCATTAACAGGTTGAGTGGTAAAGGGTAACAAATCCCGCAGCAACTCCTCATAAATGGACTCAGTTGTACGGAAGAACGGGTTGATTCCACCTGTAATTACATCACTCATTTCTCCATTTCCGGAGACGAGCTTCCAGGCACATTTGGTTGACCCACTGTCTGCAATCAACATCATGCGATAATTTTTGAATTTCGTTTGTAGGGTAAAGATAAAAAATTTATCAACCTATTATAGGTATTAAATAACATGTATGACCAATGTTGCATAGTTAGTTTTTTAGGCTAAGAAGTGCTTTCCGGCTCGATTTTTCATCTGTAGTACAACCTGGCGGTTACCACCTCGAAGCATCAAAGACTATCTCCCTTTCATTTGAAGTCTCTTCCCTTGTATACAAAGGGACTTCAGACTTCATTCTTCAATATATCATTACCTCAGCCAACGCTGTTTATCAGATGCTGTTTGCCTACCAACAAAATCCTGCGGTCTATAAAGATAATTTCAACGCCAGAGGCCTGCCGACAGTTAATTTTACTCCCGGAATCAGGACTAATGCGCGCGGATTACACCACACCGGACATGCCGAATTATCGACCGATCCGAACAACCTGAATGGGACCCTCATTTTGATACACATGCGCACTTCACCCCAACGGACCGATAAATTTTACAAACGGTTGGATGAATTGCTGGGGCTCCTGACAAGTAAAGGTTATCAGGTTTGCAGGCTTGACGAGAAAATTTAATTAATTTTAGCGTATGAACAGATTAAGCAGATTAATTATTTCGACAAATGGTCGTGGCACATGGAAGTGACTTACAAATGATGAATTTTTACATAACCTTTAAATATTTTACCTGGTGAAAATGATGAAGCTGATTATTTTGATGCTGTTGATGACAGGAGTGCCAATATCCCTGAAGGCAAAAGATTATCCAAAGCGTGAGATGAGGGCAGTCTGGATAGCAACCGTTGAAAATATTGACTGGCCTTCCAGTAATAAACTTTCAACTGCAGAACAAAAAGCTGAGATGATCGCCCTGCTCGATTCGGTCAAGGCATACAATATGAACGCAATCGTCTTCCAGATCAGGCCGGATGCTGATGCACTCTATGCCTCTGAACTTGAACCATGGTCGGAATGGCTCACCGGAATTCAAGGCGTAGCGCCGGATCCTTGGTACGATCCGTTGCAATTTACGATCGACGAATGTCGCAAACGCGGACTCGACATCCAAGTATGGCTCAATCCCTATCGTGCCATTCAGAATACGGACAAGACAAAAGCTGCTGCCAACCATGTCTCCAAGACTCATCCCGAGTGGATGCTGACTTATGGCAAAAAAATGTATTTCGATCCGGGTATTCCCGAAGTCAGAAATCATGTTGCCAGGGTTGTGAGCGACCTCGTCAGAAGATATGACCTGGATGCCATCCACTTCGACGACTATTTCTATCCGTACAAAATTGCAGGCGTAGAATTTCCAGATGAAGATTCATTCAAAAATTATCCAGGAAATTTCGGCCCCCAGGATAAGGAAAACTGGCGTCGGAAAAATGTTGACCTGATCATCAAACAGCTTCACGATAGTATAAAGTCTATTAAACCTTCGGTGGAATTCGGAATATCACCCTTTGGCGTTTGGCGCAACAAGAAAAATGACCCGGAAGGATCTGAAACCAGGGCTGGAGTAACAAATTATGATGATTTGTATGCCGATATTCTCAAGTGGCAGAGAGAAAAATGGATTGATTATGTAACTCCTCAGCTATATTGGTATATAGGTAAAGAAGTTGCCGACTACGCCATTTTGGCGAAATGGTGGGCTGAGCACAGTTTTGGATGTAACCTCTATATCGGCCAGGCTCCCTACCTGATCGATCCACAATCGAAGGATCAGTCATGGAGAACAGCAGACGAGATTTCCAAACAGCTCACCTTGAACAGAAGCATTCCTCAGATCAAAGGGAGCATGTTTTTCAGTGCCAAATTTATGAAGAAGAATCCTTTGGGAATTCAGGAAAAGCTGCTTGCCGGGCTCTACCGTTTCCCTTCTCTCACTCCTGAGAATCCGTTGGTAGTTCCTGTAATTCCTGCCACTCCCGTTAATGCCATCCTTGCGAAGGAGGGGAAGGATGTTGTTCTTTCATGGCAAAAGCAGGAGAACAGCCGCCTTTTTGTGGTTTATCGTTTCAAAAAATTGCTGCCTTTATGGTTTTTCGGGACACGGCTGAACAGGATTTGCAATCCTGCTCATATCCTATCCGTCACCTCTTACCAAAAGCTGCTCCTGCCTGCTGCACCCGGCTATCATCCAGCACGTTATAAATATGTCATTACGGCACTGAGTCCCAGCCATACAGAAAGCAAAGCGGTAAAATTCAAAAAGAAAATCTACATCAAAGTATAAACTTAACATGAAAATTCTCCCCATCCTACTTGCTTTTCTGTTCTCTTACCAGGTAGCATTAGCCGACAGGACCCAAAGGCTGTACAAGAAAGCAACTGAAGCATCCAAAGCGTTTGCCAAAAAGGCATCGGCTGGTAGAGGCGTTAATTTCAAGATAGATACACTTAAGATGGATGCCAAAGGTGCGACACTGAACCTTGAGATGGCATCGACCTTTTCGGATGTTCCATTCAGACAGGAGAATGTTCATCAGTTTTATGCCGATTACAAACAACTTCTCGGTAGGAAGTTCAAAAAAAGCAAGTTGACCATAAGAACAACAGGCAAAGAAATCAACGAGTTAATACCTAATTTCTACCGTGATGGCTCTATTAAGATCGATGCCTCCCGATTATCGGTACCAAAAGAGCGAACAGTTCAGATCGTCCGTAATTCAACGAAAAACACTCATTTTCCCAATGGTCTGGAGAATCGGGGCATCGCCATGTGGCAGAGTCATGGTTGGTATTACGAGAACACGCTCGACCGTTGGGAATGGCAGCGTGCGAGGGATTTTTTAACGGTAGAGGATCTCTGGACGGCCAGTTTTGTTGTTCCCTACCTGACTCCAATGCTACAGAATGCAGGCGCTAATGTCTGGTTGCCAAGGGAACGTGATCTGGGCAAAATAGAGGTCATCGTGGATACCGAAAAATCTTCGCCAGGATCAGAATATCTGGAGCGCGGAAGTGGATGGGAAATTTCTTCTCAACCAGGCTTCGCTCTAAAGTATCCTTTCCTTTTTGATGGTGAGAATCCCTTTCGGTTTGGTCATTCAAAGACTATTGTTGCCAAATCCGCAGCGGATGCAACGGTCAGCTATCTGCCTGATTTTCCTGAAACCAGGGATTATGCCGTCTATGTTTCTTATGGCCTGAACGACAAGAACATAACAGATGCGCAATATACCGTTACCCATGCTGGAGGTAAGACATTGATGAAAGTAAACCAGTCCATCGGCGGCGGAACCTGGATTTATCTTGGAACATTCAAGTTTGAGAAAGGCAAGAATTCCGCCAAAGGGATGGTTGAACTGAATAATGCTTCTTCCGAACCGGGGAAGATGATCTCCGCTGATGCTGTTCGCTTTGGCGGAGGTATGGGAAATATCGTTAGGGGGAAGGAAGAGCAACTGAAAAAACTCTATGACTTGCGGGAAAAAGAGGGATGGAAAATTGATTCAGCAGCCTGGATGCCGTTTGCTAGTCAGCGGCCAAGATACCAGGAAGCAGCCCGCTATTTTCTTCAGTATGCAGGATTCCCTGACAGCCTGGTTTATAGCCTGAACCGGACCAAAGTCGACTATTCCAACCGCGGATCTGATGCCGCTTTGTATGCCAATCGTGAAAGTGGGAAAGAAGATTACAAGGATGACTACATGGGCCGAGGCGAATGGGTCAACTTCCTGATGGGCGATCCTAATGGTCCGACCAAAGCTCCGCACGCAAAAGGGCTGGGCGTCCCGATGGATCTCTCCCTTGGTTTTCATACGGATGCAGGCACCACCAAAGACAGCTCCATCATCGGCACACTTGTCATTTTCGAAACTTCCTTCGATAAAGATGTATTTCCCAACGGGCAGTCCAAATGGGCCAGTCGTGACTTGTCTGATATTATTCAGACACAGATAGTTGAAGATCTGAGAACACTCCACAAGGCCGATTGGACCCGGCGGGGAATGTGGAACAAAAGATATTTTGAGGCCTACCGCCCAAAAGTTCCCGCAGTACTGACCGAACTCCTCTCCCATCAGAATTTTGCTGATATGTACCTTGCACAGGATCCAAGATTCAAGTTTGACGTCTGCAGAGCATTTTACAAGGGAATTCTGAAATTTCTCGCCTTTCAGAACGGTTATCCTTATGTTGTCCAACCTCTTCCTGTTAATCATTTAGGAATGAAATTGGAAGAAAATAAGCTGCGGCTTTCGTGGAGAGCAGTCAACGACCCTCTGGAACCTACTGCAAAGCCAAGTAGTTACAGGGTTTACAAGAGAGTTGAGGACGGTGGTTTCGATGAAGGCACTGCAGTCCATGATAGTACAGTTGTTCTGATGGATCTCTTACCCGGGACGATTTACAGCTTCAAAGTCACGGCCATTAACAATGGCGGCGAGAGCTTTCCCTCCGAAATTCTTGCTTGTTCTCTTCCATCGGATCATTCCAAACCCGCCCTGATTGTCAATGGTTTCGACCGAATCTGCGCACCGGCAGCTTTCGACAATGGCAAGGAAGCTGGATTCCTGATGTCTGAGGACGAGGGAGTTCCATACATCGAAAACATGTCCTACATCGGAGAGCAATACGATTTCGACCGTAAATCACCCTGGCTGGACGATGATGCCTCAGGATTTGGCTCCAGTCATGCCGATCAGGAGACACGTGTCGTACCCGGAAACAGCTTCGATTACCCATTCGTTCATGGCAAATCATTAAGAGCCAACGGATTGGGGTTTATCTCCATGAGTGATGAAGTGTTTGAGAATCAAGATATTGATCCGGCTACCTATTCCATTTTCGATTTCATCTTTGGTGAAGAAAAGACCACAATCAGGATTATTGGCTTTCCTGGTAAGGATTTTACCGTATTTACGCCAGCAATGCGAAATGCGATTACCAGAATATCACAGGCTGAGGGCTCCAAAATATTGATTTCCGGAGCGTACATTGGGACGGACCTGGCTTTGTGCGGCGACACGCTTGCTAAGAAATTCGCATCCAGAGTATTACATTATACACACCGTACCAGCCATGCCAGTAAATCCGGATTGATCTATACCGTCAACAGTTTAAAAGACAACAACAGCGAACAATATCATTACACGAATAGCTGGAATCCAACAATTTACAAAGTTGAATCGCCAGATGCCATTGAACCTGCAGGAAAAGAGGCCTCCGTCCTGTTTCGCTATTTCGGGGATAATAAGTGTGCAGGAATTTTCTATAAGGGTAAATATCAGACGGTAGTGCTCGGCGTACCTTTCGAAACGATCCCGACCGATAAGGAAAGGAATGATATGATGGGACAGCTCCTGAGAATAATAGGAAAATAGCCTTGATGAGAAGCAACTTCGAATTAATAAAAATGTTAAACTATTTAGAAGTCCTGATTATTGCTAATGAGAACTTTATTGATTGTTACTTAAAAAATAACAACTGTTGAATGATGATTTTTTAGATATGAAAATTACCTGTTTTATTCCTTATGGGAACGAAAAAGATACGCTGGCAACCATCCGGGAACTTCGTGGATCCGATCTGGTTGCAAAAATATTTGTGACCGGCTCGGACAAGACGCTATTTCCTGTTGAAGGAGCCGAATGGATCAATACCGGAAGTATGTTGCACGGCGCTACCATCAAAGCCATTGCTGCAACGAGCCAGACAGATTACACCCTCGTTTATGCCCGGCACAGTCCGCTGAAACTGGGTCAGTATGCACTCGAACGGTTTTTAAGGGTGGCAGAAGACACCAAATGCGGTCTTGTTTACTCCAACTACCTGGCTGTCAAGGCGGGTGCCTTGACTTCAAATCCTGTTATCGATTACCAGGAAGGCAGTCTGCGGGATGATTTCAATTTTGGATCGATCTTGTTTTACCGAACATCGGAATTGAAAAGGGCAGCGGAATTTGTAGAGGCGACCCTTGAACATGCCGGATTATATGCGCTGCGCCTGAATCTCTCACTCCTGGCGCCTCTAATTCGCATACCGGAATATCTCTACACCGAAGAAGAATCAGATCTCCGGCAGTCCGGCGAAAAGATTTTCGATTATGTCGATCCGAAAAACAGGGGCGTTCAAATTGAGATGGAGAAAGTCTGCACCCAGTTTCTCAAAGAAGCAGGAGCTTTTCTGAAGCCAAATTTCAAAACGGTAGACTTTGGCAAAAAGACTTTCCCGGTAGAGGCTTCAGTCATTATTCCGGTCAGAAACCGAGTGCGCACCATCGAAGACGCCATCAAATCAGTGCTTTCGCAAAAGACCAATTTCAGTTTTAACCTGATCATAGCCGATAATTATTCGAACGACGGAACAACCGAATTGATCGAAAAATATGCCGAAATGGATGCACGATTGATTCATCTGATCCCCGATCGCAGTGACCTCGGAATCGGTGGTTGCTGGAATGCCGCAGCAGCTCATCCGGCCTGTGGAAAATTTTCCGTGCAGCTCGACAGCGACGATCTTTACCTCGACAATACAACGTTGCAGCAGGTTGTGGATACTTTTTACCGGGAGAAATGCGCCATGGTCGTCGGCTCCTACCGCATGGTCAATTTTGCCCTGGAAGAAATTCCCCCGGGAGTAATCGATCACAAAGAATGGACCCCGGACAACGGCAGGAACAATGCATTAAGAATCAATGGATTGGGTGCCCCAAGAGCATTCTATACACCGGTTCTTCGTTGCATCAAAGTGCCGAATGTCAATTATGGGGAAGATTATGCACTGGGCCTGGCGATTTCGAGGTATTATCAGATTGGCAGAATCTACAACCCGATTTATTTGTGCCGCAGATGGGATGACAATTCAGACGCGTCGCTGAGTGTGGAGGTGATGAATGGTCATAATCTCTACAAAGACCGGATCAGAACGATTGAATTCTTAGCCAGGAAAGCGATGAATGAGGGATCGGTCCCTGAGCCTGTCGAAGGGTCAAATAGAGAACAGAGAAAATATGAAAATGTGAAAATGAAAGATCGTTTTAGGGAATTTTTAGTGGATCAAAACCATACCTGGAAGTTGTCGGTCGACAATTATCTCAGTTTGGACAAGGTCGAAGAACGGGTATTTCCATTCGATGGATTCAAGATAAAAGTCCAGTTCAATCCTGAGCGGATCCGTTCCTCTTCGGCCAAAGTGGACCCGGCTTCCATTGCTGCCAGAAAATGCTTTTTATGCAGTGAGAACCGCCCGGATGTTCAGAAAAGTCTGGATATGGGTGGAGACTTTATCTTGCTGGTCAACCCGTTCCCCATCTTTCGGACACATTTTACCATTCCTTCCAGTCGGCACGTTGAACAACGCCTGATTCCGAATCTGGATGCAATGTTTGAGATTGCACGCAAAATGGAAGGGTACACGCTCTTTTATAACGGTCCGGAAAGTGGCGCTTCCGCACCGGATCACCTACATTTTCAAGCGGGTGAAAACGGGTTCATGCCCGTAGAATCTGAATTTGAGACCCTGAAAACTAACGAAGGATCCCTGTTGTTCAGCTCCGATCACCTGAATATTTGGGCTTTCGATCATTACCTCCGCAAAATGTTCTCCTTCGAAACAGACTCGAAAGATGCTGGAATCGGATCGATAAAAACTGTTTATAACCGATTCCGTGAAATCCAGTCCGCCAAAGTAGAACCCATGATGAATCTGCTCTGCTATTTCAAAGAAGGGAAATGGATACTTCACCTGTTCCCCCGCAATCTGCACAGGCCTAGACAGTTCTTTGCCAAAGATAAATCACAGTTATTGATCAGTCCGGGGTCTGTCGATTTTGGCGGGGTCTTAATCACACCGAGAAGGGAAGATTTCGATAAAATTACAGCCAATGACATTGCTGACATTTTTGCCCAGGTAAGCCTGGATGACCAGACTTTCAGGGAGCTTAAATTGTCAGCAAAACAAGAATAAACAGAACAAATAATACCAATGGAACAGCCTAGACTCAAGATCGGGATCATGTCTGAAACACTGATTAATTTCTGTTTCAGGGAAGAATATGTCCTAAATACAAATGGCGCCACCTATTTTGGTGACCAGGTCATTCGAATTGATGAAGGAAAGATCAACCTCAACGGGAAATTCATGGAAGATGAAGATCTTTGCTTTATACCGGTCAGCGAAACTACGGCCTCCTTCGAGCTTTCCGGCGTGACCATTGGTGTTCAGTTTCACTGGGAACGAAAAGAAAATCAGCAGTTTAAGGGGGCTGTGCAGTTTCTGAAAGAGGACAATAAAATACTCGTTATCAACATTTTACCCCTTGAAGATTATCTCATAAGTGTTATTTCCTCAGAAATGAGTGCGACAAGTAGTCTGGAACTGCTGAAAGCGCATGCCATTATCTCACGGTCTTGGCTTATTGCTCAGGTAGTAAAGGGAAAGGAACTCGGACAATCAGAAAAAAAATACCAGACCATTTTTCAATCGGAAGGGGAATATATCCGCTGGTACGACCGCGAAGATCATCAGCTTTTTGATGTATGCGCGGATGACCATTGTCAGCGGTACCAAGGAATCACCCGCCAAACCAGCAGTCTGGTGGAGAAAGCGGTAACAGAGACTTCAGGACTCCTTCTGATGCATGACGGCCATGTTTGCGATGCCCGTTTTTCCAAAAATTGTGGCGGCATAACGGAAACTTTTGAAAAAGTCTGGGAACCGATTGTACATCCTTATCTGAAAACTTTACGTGATACCCATCAGGCTGGAATTGGGACAGAGGAGGATCTGACGCAGGAACGATTTGCAGAAAAATGGATCCGGACCTCTCCCCAGGCCTTTTGCAACACCACAGATCACAAGGTGCTTTCTCAGGTTCTCAACGATTACGATCAGGAAACGGTAGATTTTTACAGGTGGAAAGTAACCTACAGTCAAAGTGAGCTTTCAACTCTTATCTCCCGAAAAACCGGATACAATTTTGGGGATATTTTGGATCTTGTCCCTATCGAAAGAGGTCATTCCGGCAGGATTATCAAATTGGAAATTACAGGCACTCTGAAGAAAATGGTTTTTGGAAAGGAATTGGAAATCAGAAAGATACTTTCCAACACCCACCTTTACAGTTCAGCATTTGTAGTAGATAGATATGAAATATCAAATGAAATACCCGCTAAATTCGTTCTGACGGGAGCTGGATGGGGGCATGGCGTTGGATTGTGCCAGATCGGCGCAGCGATGATGGGTGAAAAAGGATATTCGTACGAAGAAATCCTGATGCACTATTTTGTCGGCGCAGGACTGAAGAAAAGTTATGAGAGATAAGACATAGAAATGAGTTGGCGGTCATTGTAAAAAACATCATCTAATATGGAAACACAAATGAAAAATGTTGAGTATTTAGGTCGAGGCATACATAACGTGAAATTTGCCGAGTCATTAATGAATGGCAATTTGAGACAAATGCTTAAAGTAATAATTAAAGTCAATGATTTAGATGTTCAAATACGCAAAAACTATTTGAATATTTACTACAAAGGTGGAAACATTGCCAAAGTCAATAGTGAAAAAAACGTTGAATTTGATAAGTTTTATTTCTATCTTGATATGAAAAAAGCTCCAACAAAGAAAATAAGACAGAATCCAATAATCCTCAAGGAACTTACATCGCAAAGAGATTTACTAATTAAGTAATGGTTAAAATATAATGTCGTATTTTATACCTATATTTTGTAAGACATCAAACAATCGTTCTTTGAGATTCTGAAAGCAGAGATATGCATCAAAACTCAGCCAATGATATTTGATTCTTCTCCACAATATTTCAA
>DATCHD010000091.1:0-4076 GCA_036508555.1 Prolixibacteraceae bacterium | reverse complement strand
CAGAAAGAAAAAATTATCGCTTTGCGTGAAGATATCGGCCGTCATAATACCATCGATATGCTGGGCGGTTATGCTCTCTTACAAAAGATTGATCTTTCCAGCGCAATCATCCTGACAACAGGAAGAATTTCTTCCGAAATTGTCTATAAAGTATGGAATCTGGGCATACCTTTGATCATTTCCCATTCAGCGCCAACAACAAAAGCGATCGAACTTTTACACAAGGCAGATATTACACTTATCGGTTACGTTCGCGGCGGCAAAATGAACATCTATTCTCATGAAAGGCGGGTAAAAATTGAAGACAAAAGAAATTTATCTTAAAGACATCAAGCAGGGGGATAAGATAGCTTCCACTTTCCTGGCTGCCGAAAAGAATATGGCCTTTTCCCTGAAAGGATCTCCTTATTTAAACGTGCGCCTGAAAGATAAAACCGGCGAACTCGATGGTAAGGTCTGGGATAACGCGATTGAATTTGATCGCCAATTTAAGAAAGGCGATATAATTTATATCGAGGGAAAAGCGGCCAGTTACAAAAATTCAATTCAAATATCGATCGTCAACATTAAAAAATATGCAGGGGAAGATGTCGAACCAACCGACTATTTACCCGCGGCAAAAGGCGATGTTGCCGCCATGTTCAATGAAATGCTTGCCTATGTTGAAAAAATTAAGACCAAACCGCTGCAAGCTTTGCTGCAAGCTTTCTTCCATGATCAAAAAATCGCTGAGCTTTTCCAGAGAGCTCCCGCAGCAAAAGGTTTTCACCACATTTATTTAGGTGGTCTTCTGGAGCATACTCTATCGGTCGTGCGTCTTTTGGACAAAGTTGCCGACCATTATCAGAATCTGGATCGGGATCTGCTCCTGGCCGGTGGCATACTGCACGATATCGGCAAGATTTATGAATTCAATTACGACAGCCTTATCGAATACAGTGACGAAGGCCGGTTGATCGGCCACATCGTCATGGGCGTGGAAATGATTAACAAAAAGATTGAAGCTATTCCTGATTTCCCCGCGCCCCTTGCGCTGAAAATGCGCCATATCATCTTGAGTCATCACGGAGAATTTGACTTCGGTTCTCCCAAACGCCCGAAAACTATGGAAGCGCTGGTTGTCCATTTCATAGACGATCTCGACGCCAAACTAAATGCGTTTCAAGCATTTATCACCGATTCCAACAATGCCGATTCCGACTGGACAACCTATAACCGTTTTTTTGAAAGGTTCCTTTATAAAGGGAGATAAATACCATTTCTAAATCAAAGATGATATCGAGGCGACGAGGCGTATTTTACATACGTTGAGGAAGCCGACGACGCTGCTAACAAAGATAGCGCTTTGATTTAGAATTGGAATGAATCTTCCCCCGATAAAATAGACACGCTTCATCAAGCCGATTTCAATTCATACACCTCTGGCGACAAATAGCCAAGAGATAAGTGCATTCTTTTTGAGTTATAAAACGGAATGTAGCTCTCTATGTGGTTCGATACTGCCTGATCATCAGCAAACTTCACTCCGTGGATACCTTCCGCCTTCATCGTATGGAAAAACGATTCCATGAAGGCATTGTCGGTCATCTTACCTCCAGGCCGGTTCATGCTCTGGACAAAGCCTACTTCCGACAGACGATCCCGAAAGATAAAGGCACCATACTCGGTACCACGATCCGTGTGGAAGATAGTCCCCGGCTGAGGCTTGCGACTCTCGACCGCCTGATTGAAGGAACTCAAGGTGAGGCCTGTATCCTTGTATTTGCTCAGACTACAACCAATGATTCGCCGGGAATACTTATCCATCACAGCGGCGAGGTAGCGCCATTGTTCACCTGCCTTCAGGTAGGTGATATCTCCCACCCACACCTGATCGGGCCTGACCGGTATGACATCCAGGCTGCAGTTCGGAATACCCGTGAAATACTGCTTCAAGCCTCTTTTGCTGCGATAAATTCTGGCACAACGGGCCTTAATGCCCCCGTTGCGCATTAGCCTCTCAACCCTTTTTCGACCAATCCGTAAGCCACATACCCGGAGTTCTTGGTAAATCCTGGGACTGCCATAGGTGCCGCGACTAGCGAGATAAATCTTCTCAACTATAGACAAGAGCTGATCATCAGCAATGCTGCGTTCGCTAAGTCCGCGAGACTTCCAGGCATAGTAACCAGACCTGGTCACACCGTAAAGCCGGCACATGATCTTTACTTGGTGTTTTTCTTGGTTCTGCTCAATGAAAGCAAAGATTTCTGCCTTCGTTCGGAACAGAACCGGAGGGCTTTTTTTAACAGGGCGTGCTCTTCTTTGAGAATCGCATGCTCCTTCTCCAGTTGTCGTAGACGATTCAGTTCAGTCACTTTGGCAGGGGTTTCAATGTCAGGTTTGCCATCGTCCATAATGAGGCCCTCCCGGTATTCCTTGCGCCAGCGTGAAAGCATAAATGGGTGAATGTCCAGCGCCTCTGCTACGTCCTGAACCTGAACACCAGGCAAATGGCTGAGCTTTACCGCCGTTGCTTTAAACTCGTTGCCGTAATTATATATTTTCCTTGCTCCAATCATCTTTGCCATTTTAACACCTCCGTTAGTTCGAGGTGTCTACATTAACGGGGGAACTGCCCTTTGATTTGCCGAGTGACGCACAGATTGATCCTGGACTCTCGCCATCACTGAATCTCTTCACGGCTAGTATCCGTTGTCTTTTGTTTTCCTCTTCCATGAACACCTCCAAATTGATTTTGATGTTCATGGAATGACGTGGTAATTATTCGATTGTCAAAAAACTTTGTCTACGATGTGGTGGCACATTTTTTCGTCCACGATGTCGTGGCACTCACCAATTACTCACTTACTTTTAATTATTGATAATCTTTATGTTTGGCGGTGAACCAACAACCGGCAGGTTAATAAATTTTAAAATTGATGGTTGAAACTTCTGGAAATACTCACTGCCATTCCTGGGATCGGATGAGGGCAGCTCCAGCGTTAGAGTAAAAATGTTGCGTTCATGACCGGCATAGTTACCGAGTGATCCGGGATAATATCCGAATTTTTTCAAAGGATGATTTATCTCCTTACATATTTTTTCCATCCATTGTTCAAAAGAATTCAAATTTGATGATGGTCCGTCGTAATCAAAAAAATTAAGTGGTGAATGTACCGACAATATTTTTTGCGGTTTGAATCTCTTGATCAAAGCAATCTGAAACTGTGTTTCCTGCTCTGATGCCGGTTTTGCCCCAGGATAGTAGCGCTTGTTTTTTTCCCCCCTGGCAATCCATTGACGAATCGCGCTTGCCTGCCAGTCCTTTGTTGGGAAATTTCTGTTGATATCAACGCCACTGACATTGACCCGTGTTGGTGAGGCGGATAAGAAGCCATCGGGATTGATCAGCGGCGCAATCACAATGGACTTATCTTTAAACAGGGCCGGATTGTCTTTAACGTAATGGGCAAGCTTGAACATGAGATAGACAGTCGGCAATTCATCCCCGTGCACGCCGCCTAAAAATAAAACGCAGTTTCCTGTGGTATTACCGAAATGTGTAAACATAAGGAGATGCTTGTTTTTTGTTGTCCGGTGATATTCCCAGGATATTGCTCCCGGTTTGATGTCTGTCCACCCATAATGGGAGCTTTGCTGCTCCAGCGCGCTTATGTATTTTTTAAAGTCATTCGAGGAAGAATCGTAAGAAAAAACAAGAGAAGGCAAAAATAGAAAAACCAACAGGCAAAAAAACAGAGGACAGACAAAAACTATCTGCGACATTGGAAAAATTATCTTTTCTGTCTTTCCAGGCTTCACTGAGTCTGTCTTATAATTGATGCATGACAATCCAGGAAATATTCGACTATACTGGATTCCGGCCTTCGCCGGAATGACGATCATGTTTGTTTTATGCATTATTGCAAAGGGCTCCCCCTTCACGTTTCAGTATGTTCTTTTTGCAAAAGTATTTCTTATTGACGGCAATGTAATGAATAGGCGATTTAATCCCTTCATTAATATTTTAAAAACTAATCTTTATACCACTGCAATCTTTTTGCGGCTGATTCTTTACCCAGAACAGCAAACAC
>DATCHD010000090.1:0-47876 GCA_036508555.1 Prolixibacteraceae bacterium | reverse complement strand
GGAAGTCGCCATTCTGGAAGAACACATCGCAGCCATCGATCCAAACGCGTTTATTACTGTAATGGAGGCAAGCGAGATTTTGGGTGAAGGATTCAGCTCCCTGAAACACAAAATCGAAGACTAATTATTATTTCTTGACATAACTGCGAATCCAGTCAATTTCAAATTTGTACGGCAACAAATGTTCATTCACATTACCATGAAGTGTGGAAAGCAGATTGATAAACAAGGGCTCATTCAAATAAGTTGTACTCCTGAAGACCTCCGAACCGTTGATTTTCCAGATCAGCATGCCTTCGTAAATCTCCAGCCTGAAAACATGAAAATGTTCATCGTTCAATCCGTTCATGTTCTTGTACTTCGCAGATGAGCGGCCCTGCTTTTCGACCATACCAAGACCTACTCCATTTTTGGTACTCCTAAACAAATCTATTTGAGGAAATGGATGTTCACCGGTAAGTGAAAAAGCGGAAGTAATGGTGGCGTCCTTCTTAAACCTGACTTTAGCCTCAATCACTCCCTCCTTGAACCGGAAGAATCCGGCACTGTTCAGAATGGGAGATGTATATTCGTAATGCTTTGGTATTAAACCTACAGCTGGCACCCATGCCTTCCCTGTTACTTTTTCCTTTTTGGTCCAGAGCAAAAGGGTATTGTTGATCAGCTGGATGTTTTTTTCGCCATTGAAACATTGCTTTTCATCAACCTGGGAGAAGCTCGCTCCGGCCAGCTTGACTGCGAGCCAGTTTTCAGGTTGCCACTGATTGGTATTCAATTCTTTACCAGTAAAATTTTCATCAAGAACGACGTCCCACTTCTCAAAGAAATCAAGTTCTTTTGCCTTCTTTAGTTTTCTGTATTCTGCCATGAACCTACTCTTGTCCATCTCATTGAAAGCCAGAATGCTCTTGTATTCCTCGCTTTTTTTAAACCTGTGCTTATCTTTTAAATAGGAAACCCGGTGGTTGAAATCCTCGGAACCAGTCAGCGCTTTCAACTCTTCCCAACGTTTCAGCTCACTCGATCCGATGGTTTTCAGGTAGTTTTTAATCGCATAGGATTTGGTCAGCTTCCTGTATTCCAAAGACAGATTTTCTTCCTTACTGCCGCTGTATTGCAGACCCTCTATCTCTCTCTTTTTTTGCTGAAAAGAGGATGAATCCACAAGGCTCTTCAGATCTTCATATTTCTTCAGTTCTTCAGAACTCTCCATTTGGCTGAGATCGTCACGCATCTTAATCAGCTTCTCCCATTTAGCATCTAACTGATCAGCAGAAGGGATCATGCCTAATGCATATTTTAGTCGAAAAACAATTGACATGGCGGATGAATTTGTTAATTAACAAATGTAAAATATTCCTGATAAAAACTGCTAATTTTGACAAAAAGTGTTCGAATGATCCAACTTCCTGAGTCTTTTGAAAGGAGAATGAATACAATTCTAGGGACCGAATTCCCTGAATTTCTGGATTCACTTTCTTCTCCTGTCAATCATTCCGTCAGAATTAATTCCGGAAAAGTAGAAAAGGTTCCCCCGTTAAGGCCTGTTCTGTTCTGTTCCACAGGATATTATCCGGTTCAGCGTCCTGTTTACACGTTGGATCCCCTGTTCCATAATGGATCGTATTATGTTCAGGAATCAAGTTCTATGTTTCTGGAACAATTCATGTTGCTGCTTAACAGGAAAAGCCTTCGGGTACTGGATTTGTGTGCGGCACCGGGAGGTAAGTCGACCCACCTTTCTTCTCTCCTGTCGGAGGAAAGTCTCCTGGTCAGCAATGAAGTCATTCACTCAAGAGCGCTGATTTTGTCAGAAAATCTCAAAAAGTGGGGCAATCCCAATGTCATCGTCACCAGTAATGATCCAAGAGATTTCTCAAGATTGCCTGGTTTTTTTGATGTGATAGTAGTGGATGCACCTTGTTCGGGCGAAGGACTCTTTCGCAGGGATGGGTCAGCCATCGACGAATGGTCTGAATCCAATGCAGATCATTGTTCGCAACGACAGAAGAGAATTCTGGCTGACATCTGGCCCTCCTTAGCCGAAGGCGGAATGCTGATCTACAGTACTTGCACCTTTAACCCGGCAGAAAATGAGGAAAACATGGAGTGGTTGTCAGGATTTGCAGCGGTCGAAGCCGTTTCACTTCAGATACCTCCTGAATGGGGAGTCGTCACCACTGATGCAAGTGGCATGCCTTGTTATAGGTTCTATCCCCACAAAGTCAAAGGGGAAGGTTTTTTTATTGCCGCGGTAATAAAGAAAGGTAAGGAGGAGACAAAAAAATCTACCAGGAGTAAGCCTTCCCTTCCAGTTGCGAGTAAAGCAGAACAGAACTTATTGAACGGAGTACTTCAACCTCTGCCGTTATCCCTTTTGAAATTTGAATCAAATATTCTGGCCTGGCCAACCACTCTGCTTTCAGAACTGGATCAGATAAAATCCAGCCTTAGAATTGTACATGCAGGGGTGAAAGTTGGTGAAATTATCAGGAATGATTTCAACCCTGCGCATGAGCTGGCTATCTCAAATATTTGCAACATTTCTCATTTTTCGCAAACAGATTTAACCCTGGAGCAGGCCATCTCCTACCTAAAAAGAGAGGATTTTCAATTAAATTTCTCAGAAAAGAACTGGAATTTAATCACTTACAGAGATAAGCCACTGGGTTGGGTAAAGAATATTGGAAATCGTTTCAACAACGGATATCCAAAAGAATGGCGGATAAGGATGTCCACTTCGGTCTATGCCGGCGAAAAGCTCATCGAAGAAGTCCGAAAGTTCCCGCTAGTGTTGTGTTAAGCTTTACATATAACCGCTATCCCTCGTTTGTCCGCTATTCCGCTATCCCTCGTTTGAAACGAGGGATGACAGCATTAATGACGAATCAAGACCGCTATCCCTCGTTTGAAACGAGGGATGACAGCGTTTACAATGACGTTCCGTCAATTGGCACTTAACAGAACACTAGAGTGAGAATTCAGTCCATCCTGTTTTTGTAGTCGGTGTATCCAAATTCACGCAACAGTTTAAATCCAGTCTGCTCGTTCCAGACACCGATGGAAGGATGTGGAACACCGTTAAAAGTGGTTGTCTTAACGATGGTATAGTGGATCATATCTTCAAAGAGAATTTGATCGCCGCATTTTAAGGGCTCATCGAACGACCAGTATCCCATGTAGTCGCCTGCCAGGCAGGAATTTCCTCCCATCCGGTAGGCATGCTTGCCAGGAAGGGCTTCCTGGTAAGCTCCCCTTATTCTTGGCTGATAAGGCATTTCGAGGCAATCCGGCATGTGCGCGGTAAAGGAAACATTGAGGATGGCCGTTTTGATTCCCTTGTTTTCGACCAGATCAACGACCGAAGCAAGCAAAAATCCAGTTTCCCAAGCAAATGCGCTGCCAGGTTCAAGAATAACAGAAAGATGTGGCCATCTGGATTTAAAAGCCTTCAAAACCCGAACCAGATGATCCGTATCATAATCTTTCCGTGTCATCAGGTGACCACCACCCATGTTAACCCATTTCAGTTGACCAAGAAGTTTCCCGTAGCGACTTTCAAATGCCTCCAGTGTCTTCTCCAGATCGAAGGAGGTTGACTCGCAAAGGGTATGAAAATGCAATCCTTCAATCCCTTCGGGCAGATTTTCCCCAAATTGATCTGCTGTAATTCCCAATCTGGCACCTGGAGCGCAAGGGTTATAAAGCTCGGTTTTCACTTCAGAATACTCCGGATTGACACGAAGTCCGGCAGATATAGTTCGGGGAAAAGATTTTAGTCTTCCTCTGAACTGTTCATACTGACGGAGAGAATTGAAGGTAATATGCGAAGAGGTCTCCATCACCCGCTGAAAATCATTGTCAGTAAAAGCCGGCGAATAAGTATGAGCAAGGGTCTTCATCTCTTCAGCGACCAGAGTTGCTTCATGTGCACCACTGGCTGCTGCACCGGAAATATATTCGCGCACTACCGGGAATACTTTCCAGAGAGAGAACCCTTTAAAAGCAAGGATTATCTCTACGCCTGCCTCCCTGCTGACCTGGCTGATTATTTCCAGATTCCTGCGCAGCAGTGATTCTTCAATGACATAACAGGGATCTGGTATTTGGGAAAAATCGACAGCCATATGATTCTATTTTAGTACGATTGCCTTTACAATGACCCGTCCGGCATGCTCATTTACCGCACGGATGATATCGTTACGCATCATGAAAAGCTCATTCCGGACGATGGAAGATTTCAAGTGGACATGCAACGTCTCATTTTGAATGTAAATATTGGAAGTAGCCCGTGCGATGGGCTTTCCAATGATCGCTTCCCAGGAACTGACTGCATCGACTTCGGCAAGTTTCTTATCAAATTTAGACTCCTTCAGAAAGGATCTGATGGCACTCCCGAGCGAATGAATCTCACTTCTTCTCATCTTTTATCGATAATATCATTGATCATTCCTTTATCCACCAGGAAGATTCTGAATTCATCCCCACCTGCCTCCCGGAGGATGGCATCCAGGTGTTCGCGGTTGGTATCGGTGATGAAGATCTGACCAAAATGATCTTCTGATACCAGCTTAACGATCTCTTCCACCCTGCCGCTGTCCAACTTGTCGAAAATATCATCCAGTAAAAGAATGGGTTTGAGGTTGTTTTGTGACTTGATAAAATCAAACTGGGCAAACTTCAAGGCAATAAGATAAGTCTTGTTCTGACCCTGTGAACCCAGCCTTTTAATTGGATAACCACCTAGTTTCAGATCCAGGTCATCCTTATGAATTCCGGTAGTGGTAAACAAAAGCATCCTGTCTCTTGCAAAAGACGCTTTTAGCAAGGTAGAAAAATCCTGATCATTTAGTTGTGAGTCATATTCGAGTGAAACACTCTCATTTCCGCCGGAGATAAGCGTATAATACCGCTGAAAAACAGGAAGCAGCTCCTGAAGAAAATCAACTCTTTTTTGATGGATCTTTTCACCGAGATGAACCAATTGTTCATCCCAGATGGCAAAAATATCCGGGTCAATACCTGGCTGACCTGCATAATCTTTTAGCAGAATATTTCGTTGCTGAAGCACCCGATTGTAGCGAACCAGCCAATCCAGATAGGTTCTGTCGTACTGGGAAATCACGCTGTCCATGAATCGGCGGCGTTCTTCGCTTCCACCTTGAATCAATACTGCATCAGCGGGGGAAATCATGACCAGCGGCAGCAATCCGATGTGATCAGAAAATCGGTCGTACTCCTTCTTGTTGCGCCTGATTTTCTTCTTTTGCCCCAATTTAAAGCCACAATGAATCTCTTCATTTGTATCGATGAGCTCATATTTGCCTTGCAGAGCGAAGAATTCTTCAGAATGTCGAACATTCTGTGAATCAGGGTTATTGAAATAACTTTTACAGAAAGAAAGGTAAAAAATCGCGTCCATAAGGTTGGTTTTGCCCACTCCGTTATTGCCGATGAAACAGTTGAGTTTCTTCGAAAAAGAAAGAGTTGCCTCTCCAAAGTTTTTATAGTTTAAAATAGAAAGCTCCCTGATGAACATGACTGACTTGTTTTGATTTACAAATCTAAACTTTTAGATAAGCATTCCGGTGACTCATCAGGCTATTTATTTTTGAAATTGTTACGTTCGTTCGTTAAAAACGATTATTTTTGCACTCGCATAGAAAAAAGCATTCATTTAAGCGAACAAAAGTTATGAGTAAACAGACACCAAAGGCTGCAGATAATCTGAAGGAAGTTGAACATGCATTGACAACGGCAGAATTATTTTTTGAGAAGAATGCCAAGTTAATCTCCATCATTTTTGGAGCCGCAGTTGTGTTAGCCCTGTTGCTCCTCGCAACACACCGTTTTTACACCATTCCTCATGAGGCCAAAGCCAAGGAACAGATTTTCACTGCAGAGCAGTATTTTGAAAAAGACTCTTTCAATCTTGCGCTCAATGGAGATGGGAATTATCCTGGTGTTCTTGATATCATCGACAATTATGGCCGCACTCCAGCCGGAAACCTGGCCAAATATTATGCTGGCATATCTTATCTGCACCTTGGAAAATACAAAGAAGCTATCGAATACCTTGAAGGTTTCAAAACAGATGATATTCTTTTGAAGCCGATTACTGCCGGGGCAATAGGTGATGCCTGGGCTGAACAAGGCAACAAGGAAAAAGCAGTCAAATACTATGCTGAAGCTGCTGAAATAAGTACCAATAATTTCACCACTCCTGTTTTCCTGTTGAAAGAAGGTAGAATGTTTGAGATGATGGGAAACAAGGTGAAAGCATTATCCACCTACAAATTAATCAAGGATAAGTACGGCGACACCAACGAGGGACGCATGGCAGACAAATATATCGCCCGTATTACTGCAGTCAACTAAAAAAATGGAAAAGAATATTCTGATCCATCTGGCCTCCGGTTTCGAGGAGATCGAAGCAGTATCTATTATTGATGTGCTCCGACGCGCCGGATTCGAGGTTACGACCGTTTCAATAACCGGATTTTGCAAGGTAACCGGAGCTCACAATATTTCAATTGAGGCAGATAAACTCTTTGAAGAAGCCAATTATGATCAGGCGGATATGATCATACTGCCAGGCGGAATGCCCGGCACTACAAATCTCCAGAACCATCCCGGTTTGAGCGAAAAATTGACACAATTTTATGAAGGAAACAAGACCATCGGAGCAATTTGTGCCGCACCTTCGATACTGGGTTCACTGGGTTTCCTCAAAGGAAGAAAGGCTGTCTGCTATCCGGGTTTCGAGTCGAAGCTGACTGGGGCAACCGTATTGAAATCCCCTTTTGTGGTAGATGGGAATATTATTACCGGCAGAGGTGTTGGGACAGCACTCGAATTTTCACTCGAGATTGTCCGTATGTTTAAAGGAGATGAAGAAGCGGCTAATCTTCGAACAGCACTAGTGTTCTGTTAAGTGCCCCGTCATTAATGCTGTCATCCCTCTTTTCAAACGAGGGATAGCGGATTTTAAACGAGGGATAGCGGTGTTCAGCATTAACACAACACTAGTCGTTCCTTAGTTACTTTATACTGACGACTAAAATTTTGGTCGTTTCTTTTGTGATTTTGTACCGGTCGTCCATGCGGATGCCGACCATCCAAACAATCTCTTCCCCATTGGTCAGCAGCCAAACGTTTTCTTTATCAGTCAGACTAATTTTCTCATCAACAAAAAAATCACTTAGCTTCTTAATCCCCTTCATCCCAAGTGGCTGAAAATAATCCCCCTTTCGCCACCTCCGCAGAATAAGTGGAAATTGCAGTTTATCCTTGTCTATCATCGCAGTTTTGGGCGAAGTGTCGATCCTGAAAGTAGCTGTCATTTCAATGGATTCCATGGTAAGATCAACCGGAATCTTAATATATTGGCAGTCCTCCTCGAGATAGTAAAGTTCCTGTGCAACATTGGTAAGCTTATTTACCACGATGGATCCCCGATCCATAACCGCACGATGGGTCGGAGAAAAAAACTGTTTCCCGGGCTGACCATCTAATGAATTTACTATTTCATTAACTACCTCTCCATTAAAACGAAACGGCTTCAAAATCTCAAACAAATAAGTAGCAACCGGTTCCAAAAATTTCAGTTCATCCGTACATATTTCAAATTCATCCGCCGATCTTCTTCTGAGGATCCGTTCTCTAGCCTGCTCAATAGCCTGATTATAGATAGAATAGGTGTCCCTGAGATGAGAAATAGTCTCCTGCAAACCACCTCTGAAAGAAGGATTCAGCTCTTCCATCAGAGGCAAAACCTGAAGCCTGATTTTATTGCGTTGAAACCCGGTCAGGGCATTGGAGCTATCCTCCCGGTAAGCCAAATCATTCTCCAATACAAATTGCTGTATCTCCTTTCGGGTAGTGAACAGAAGCGGTCTGACAACCTTCCCGTTTACTGCCTTCATCCCTGTCAAGCCGGAAATCCCGGTACCTCTGGCCAGGTTGAGAAAAAATGTTTCCGCCTGATCATCCAAATGATGAGCCACAACGACCCAATCGTAATGATGATTCTTTCTGATTTCCTCAAACCACTCATAACGAAGGTCTCTGGCTGCCATTTCAATGGAAATGCCTCGTTCGGAAGCTATCTTCTTGGTTTTAAATGATTTACAATAGATAGGCTTATCATATTTTAATGCCAGTTGCCTTACGAAAGCCTCGTCCTGATCCGACTCCTCCCCTCTTAGATTGAAATTACAATGCGCTACCGCGAAAGCCAATCCTGCTCTATGAAGAAGTTCAGTCAAAACCACAGAATCCATCCCCCCACTAATGCCGGCCAGGAGGGTATCACCCGGAGAAAAGAGCCGGAGCGATTCGATGTATTTTTCAAATCTTTCAACCATACTTTTCAGTCACACCAGAAGCAATGGCAACGATCACGAGGCAGGCACGCTCCATTGATTTTGTCGGAATATATTCGTAAACGCCATGGAAATTGTGACCACCTCCAAATATATTAGGGCATGGTAATCCCATATAGGAAAGTCTGGATCCATCCGTACCTCCCCGCACAGGAACAATTTTTGGTTCAATACCACAGGAAATCATAGCCTTTTGGGCCAGTTCAATAATATAAAATTGAGGCTCAATCTTCTCTTTCATATTGAAATACTGATCTTTAACCGTAATTTCTACTACCTTTTCTCCGTATTCCAGGTTCAGTCGGTCGACGATCCCGTTCATAAGCAATTTTCGTTCCTCAAATTTCACACGATCAAAATCACGGATAATAAACTCCAGCTCGGTATGATCAACTTTCCCCGCCATCTTTACCATGTGAAAAAAGCCTTCGAAATTTTCGGTATGTTCAGGAACCTCCTTACCAGGAAGGTCGTTCAGAAATTTGTTGGCCACCAGCAGGGAATTTCTCATCTTATCCTTGGCAGAACCCGGATGCACATTCACCCCGTGAAAAATCAGGTGTGCCGAAGCGGCATTGAAATTCTCATATTGCAGCTCTCCCAGCTCACCTCCGTCCATGGTATAGGCAAAATCAGCCCCAAATTTCGGAACATAGAAATGATCTGCTCCTTTACCAATCTCCTCATCGGGGGTAAAAGCCAAACGAATCTTTCCATGCTCAATTTCAGGATGTTGGAGCAAATACTCAACGGCTGTCACAATCTCAGCCAAACCGGCTTTATCGTCTGCGCCAAGCAAGGTAGTACCATCAGTAACAATCAGTTGGTCACCCTTATATCTCAAAATCTCAGGGAAACGTTTGGGTGAAAGGACAATTTTCTTCGCTCCATTAAGAACAATATCTTCTCCATCATAAGATTCAATTATTTTAGGACTGACGTGCTGACCGGAACAATCCGGGCTGGTATCCATATGCGCAATAAATCCGATTACCGGTACAGTCTTTGGGGTATTCGAAGGTAAAGTGGCCGTCACTATTCCGTTCCAATCCACTTCAACTTCAGATAGCCCGATGTGAACCAGTTCCTCAGCCAGATGCTGTCCAAACTTCAATTGACCTTTGGAACTGGGCGAACTACTGCTATCAGGGTCGGATTGGGTATCAAAACCCGTATATTTCAGAAACCTGTCGACCACATTTTTTTCCATCACCTGACCTTCCCGGGAAGGCATTTATTAGATTAATAAGACAAAGCGAACAACACTCTCCGTTTGGAGGGCTTTCCTGTTAAGATACATTTACCCGGCTCTTCGACACTGTCAAACGGAATGCAGCGGATGGTAGCCTTGGTCTCTTCCTTGATGATGGCCTCGGTCTCTTTGGTGCCATCCCAATGGGCAAGAATGAAACCTGGTTTTGTATTCAGCAAAGCCTTAAACTCTTCATACGTATCGACTTTGGTCGTATTTTCTTCCCTAAATTTTAGGGCTTTCTGGTAAATATTATGCTGGATTTCGACCAATAAATCATCAATTAACTGGTCAATTCCCTCTAACTTTTCAACCGATTTCGTCAGGGTATCCCGGCGGGCAACTTCTACGGTGCCATTTTCGAGATCCCGTGGACCGATTGCCAGACGAACAGGAACACCTTTCATCTCATATTCAGCAAATTTCCATCCGGGACGTTGAGCGTCGTTGTCGTCAAACTTAACACTAATACCTCTTTTTTTCAGTTTATCAGCCAATACCTTAACTTCAATTGAAATTAAAGCAAGCTGCTCGAAATTTTTATAGATCGGAACAATAACTACCTGAATGGGAGCCAGTTTGGGTGGAAGAACCAATCCGTTGTTGTCTGAATGAGCCATGATTAACGCACCCATCAAACGGGTGGATACGCCCCAAGAAGTAGCCCAGACGTATTCCAGTTTCCCTTCTCTCGAAGAAAACTGCACCTCAAAAGCCTTGGCAAAATTCTGTCCAAGGAAGTGCGATGTTCCTGATTGTAAAGCTTTTCCATCCTGCATCAAGGCCTCAATACTGAATGTTTCCAGCGCACCGGCGAACCTTTCGTGTTCCGTTTTGGCGCCCATAATCACAGGAACAGCCATGAAATTTTCGGCGAAATCGGCGTAAACATTGATCATTTTCTCAGTTTCGGCCAGTGCTTCTTCTTTGGTTTCGTGGGCCGTATGACCTTCCTGCCATAAAAATTCGGATGTACGAAGAAACATCCGGGTACGCATTTCCCAACGAACAACGTTGGCCCATTGATTAATCAGAATGGGTAAATCCCGGTAGGATTGAATCCAATTTTTGTAAGTACTCCAGATGATTGTCTCAGAAGTCGGGCGGACAATCAATTCCTCTTCGAGTTTCGCTTCAGGATCTACGATAATTCCTTTGCCGTTCGGATCATTCATCAGACGATAATGAGTCACGACAGCACATTCCTTGGCAAAACCTTCCACATGACTGGCCTCTTTCGAAAAGAATGATTTAGGGATAAACAAAGGAAAGTAGGCATTCTCGTGTCCTGTATCCTTAAACATTTTATCCAGCGCAGCCTGCATTTTTTCCCAAATCGCGTAACCATAAGGTTTGATTACCATACATCCACGCACGGCAGAATTTTCTGCAAGATTGGCCTTGCCCACCAGATCATTGTACCACTGTGAATAATTCTCTTCTTTTGTTGTAAGTTCTTTTGCCATTATGCTGTTTTGGTATGATATTTGCTTGTAATTAAATGATTATTCCGACGCAAAAGTAAGGAAAATTGAAAGATTATTAAATACAGGGAGGAACAAAACATGAAAACAAAAGTTAAACTATTATTAGCCGTCGCAGTGTTGGCTACAGCCTGTACGACGGGTTCGAAGATCACCTCCGGAGGATATTCAGATGATGTGTATTTCACTCCAGGGGATGCGCGGCCGGTTGCTCCAAGACCTCCTAAAGAGGTTAAGAAGCCAGAGGCTCAGAAAAAGAGCATGGTCGCTATGCAGGTCGAAGAGAACGAGCAAGGCAAAATAGTTAACAACTATATTGTTCCCAAAAATAGCCGTAAGGACAACAACGCCTATTATTTTGATGATCAGCCCGCCTATGCGGATACTGTCATGGAGTATAAGAATGACAAGGAAGAAATAACCATCAATAATTATTTCCAAGGCGAGGAGATGGATTATTCGTCCAGAATCAGAGCCTTCTACAATCCATATTCCTACAACCCGTTCTGGGATCCTTTCTGGGATCCATATTATGGTTCATCCTACGGCGGCTATGGTTTTGGACATGGCTGGGGAATGGGCGGTTTCGGCTGGGGTGGTTACTCTCCCTACATGGGATGGGGCGGCTATTATGATCCATGGTATTCCGGATATGGATGGGGCGGTTACGGTGGTTACGGTGGCTATGGTGGCTGGGGCGGCTATTATTCCGGTTTCGGCTGGGGTGGCGGCTATGGATATTATGCCGGTTATGGTGGAGGACAATGGAATGATGGGAATCACTACTATGGAAAACAAAACTATACAGGAAAGAACGGTGGCTCAAATGCTGTCAGATATGGCATGAATACCAACAAGAACGGTAACCTTTTGGGTGGTGGTAATACGGGTGGTCGGTCAGGCAGAAATCTCAGTGGTGCAACCAGATATCCTGCCAATAACGGTGTTAACGCTGCTGTTTCAGGCACAAGGGGAGGCGTTACGGGTTCAGGTGCTACCTCAACCAGGCTTTCCGGGACCCGGGATAACACCGGAGCAACAATCCTGCCGCAGAACCAGATCAATAACACCCAGGGATTCAGGGTAGGAAGAGGGGAAACCGTTTCCAACCTCAGGCGTTCCAATAACAATCCTGTCCAGGGAAGAGGCTCGGCCGTTCAAAGTGGCACCTACTCCAGACCTGCAGCGGGTGGATCTGGTTATACGCCAACCTACAGCAGACCCAGGATGAATACTCAATCTTCCTACAACAGCGGTTCAACACGTCAATATTCTCCGCAGTCTACTAACAGCAGTTCTCAATCCGGCCGCTATGCAAGGCCTCAGAGTTCTGGGAGCAGTACTGTCAGGACTCAATCATCATCAGGTAGTTATCAGCGCGGTTCTGTTACCAGTAGACCGAATGTTTCATCTGGTAGTGGCAGTTACAGCGGAAGGAGTTATGCTCCATCAAGATCGGTCGAATCCAATTCATCTTCAAGAAGTTACACGCCTTCAAGTAGCTCCTCAAATTCAGGAGGCAGTTACAGTGGCAGTGGCAACAGTGGCGGTGGAAGCACAGGCACAAGAAGCAGCGGCGGTGGCGGTGGTCGTCAACGCTAATCTGAAATAGCGATTATTCTGTATCAATCACATAGTATATAAATTCCTATTATATGAAAAAACTATATTTTACAATCATAACGCTGGTTGGTCTGATATCGACTCTATCAGCACAATATGTTGACAACGCCCTTCTTTTCTCTGAACAAAATTACGGCTCAACGGCCCGCTCCAAAGCAATGGGAAATGCCTTCGGCGCCCTTGGTGGCGACTTTGCATCCCTCAGTATTAATCCGGCAGGAATAGGTATTTATCAACGTGGAGAAGTATCTGTCACCTTAAGCAACAATAAGAATAATACCGAATCTACGTATCTGGGCACTACCTACCAGAATGACAACAACAGCTTCAATTTTAAGAATTTTGGCTATGTGTCTGTCATGCAAGCGCCTGAAAATTCTTCTGGTGTTGTCTCCTATAACTTTGGGATCGGTTTTAACAGGCTGGCAAATTTTAACCAGACCAGTTATGTGAATGCTGAAAATGCCAACTATTCAAGAATGGATGCGTTTGCCCAAAACACCAATGGGATCAATTTTAACGATCTGGGTACCTCGTATGCCTATGATCCAGCGAGCGGTATTCCATGGGAGAGTAAAATGGCTTGGGAAAACTACCTGATCGATGTTGCGAATCCAAATACAGGCGGCAATCAATACAACACTTTCCTGCTAAGCAATGAGACTGTTAAACAAACAGAATCTGCTGCCCGCGAAGGATTTATTAACGAGTATGTGGCCACCTTCGGAGCCAATTTCAACCACAAATTATATCTTGGTGCAACGGTTGGGATGCAGGATCTTTTCCTGGACGAAGTCAATATGTACAGCGAAAGCGGTGAGAATAACGCCAATACCCAGGCAGGAAGTTGGGGCAGTTTTGATTATACCAATAATGCAAGAACTTCTGGAGTGGGATATAATCTCAAACTCGGAGCCATTTTTCGTGCTACGCCGGTTCTCCGGATAGGATTAGCGCTTCATACGCCTACTTATTTCAATCTTAAGGAGACCTATAGCTCTGTTATGACTTCCAATCTGACCGGTATTAGCACCGATGCCGACGGAAGCCACAAGGAGGAGACTCCTATTGGTAATTATGAATACAGGTTCCACACGCCTTTGAGAGGAATCGCCAGTGTTGCCTATCAATTTGCAAAAAAAGGATTGGTCTCCCTGGATTATGAATATGTAGACTATTCAATGATGAATTTTAGTCATGGTATGACCAGTGAAAATTTTAGTGTGGAAAACAGTAAAATTAAATCTATTTATAAGGCCGTTAGTAACATAAGGGTAGGCGCGGAATACAAGGTAACTGAAGCTTTCAGCCTTAGAGGAGGAATGGAATTTCTTGGAAATCCTTATAATGCCGATTTTGATGGCGTACCCCAGCCGAATGCGGATAACAAATACACAACCTACAACGGAGGATTCGGTTATCGTTCCGGAAATTATTCTATTGATATGACTTATAGCCTGGGCGACAAAACCAACTACTTATACCTATACCAGGTAGATGGAGCAAATGTTGATCCGGTAAAATATCACACAATGAGAAGTGAAATTCTTCTTACCATTGCCATGAAATTGTAAATTACGATACCTTGCTGTTGGTCTATGGACCTAAAGAAATGGCTTTCTTCACCCGAAGAAGGCCATTTTTGTAATATCGTTTATTCTTTTTGTAACCGTTATGTAACAACCTTAACGGATTTTTGTATCAAACAAGATTCGAAAATTTACGAGGCTATGAAAAAATCGATTTCAATTTTATTCTTA
Source organism: Prolixibacteraceae bacterium (assembly GCA_036508555.1). Lineage (GTDB taxonomy): Bacteria > Bacteroidota > Bacteroidia > Bacteroidales > Prolixibacteraceae > CAINVV01. The sequence continues at coordinate 33,373 of DATCHD010000090.1, read as the reverse complement.
CTTTTTTTCCTGATAACGATTAATTCAAATGCTCAGGATCCAAAAGTAGCGGAGAAACTTTTGACAATAGATGAAAAAGTAAATGGTATAAATGAGAGGCTGGCAAATGACGAAGCTGATCTCTCCAAATTGACGAAGATAAAAATTTCGGGATATACGCAGGCTCAGTATCAATACTTCGAGAGTCCTGCTCTTCTTTCCACGAGTCAAAATTATTTCTCTTTAAGAAGAGTCATGGTAAAGCTGACTTATGAAGCAGCAGACGGCATTAAATTTGTATTACAACCGGACTTTACACCTGGGGATTTTGCCATAAAAGATGCTTATGTTGTATTAAACGACCACTGGACCAAATCATTTAGCTTCACGTTAGGTAAATTTAACAGACCAGACTATGAAGTAGAATATTCGTCCAGTCAGCGCGAATTACCAGAGCGTTCAGCAATAATCAGTGCTATTTACCCTGGCGAGCATGCCATAGGAGCAAAATTGGAATACAATCCTGTTAACTTCCCTATTCATGCGCAGTTGGCAGTGTTTAACGGCGTCGATGGCCTTACAGTCAACAACAGTGCCGGGACCAACCTCAATGCGGCCGATAACATCGATTATGACAATTACAAAGATATAATGGCCCGTGTAACTTACAATCTGAGCCTTGGAAATTTCGGAGGACTTGATTTTGGTGCCCATGGTTACTTTGGAACCATCAAATCCAATGCAGTAAAGACCTTAAGCACTGACTATACAACTGTTACAGATATTAAATTTGGAGATCCGTTAAAAAGAAATTGGTTAGACGGTGAATTTCAGTTATTTGCCGATGTATTAGGTGGTTTATCAATTAAAGGGGAATACATTGCGGGTAAGAATGCCACTGTCGGATATGCACCGGTTGCCGCAGTCGGAACAACAGCAGCTGTACCCGGAGTAGCCAACTTTCAAAACAATTTTGCAGGATATTACCTTTATTTCATCAAAAACCTGGGTAAAAAGTACCAATTTGCAATCCGTTATGATTATTATGATCCCAATACTGATATCAAAGGACAAGATGTTGCAGTGAAAGGATTCACTAGCAATGATGCCACCACACTGAAATCAAAAATGAGCGGAAAAAGTGATCTTGCAACTGCCACTATTGGCCTTGCATTCCACCATTATTTTGATAAAAACATAAGAATCACCTTGGGTTACGATATCGTAAACAGTGAAAAAGTTGGAACTGCTGGTAAAGTAATTGAACCTTATACTGATGCACACGGAGTTGCCGGAACGATGGATTGGAGCAATGCCATTAACCAAAACGTATTTACTTTAAGAATTCAAGCAAAATTCTAAATTAAGAACAAAAAACACAATATATTTAACAGAAATAATACAGATACAATGAAATCATTCAAACTTTTAAAGGTAACAATCCTGGCAGTACTCCTTGGAATGGTCTGCTTTGCCTTCACGGCTGCACCTGAGCGTATCACCGTAAAAGGCTCCGACACCATGGTAATTCTTGCCCAAAGATGGGCGGAAGTATATATGAAAAGTAATCCTTCTGCTTCTGTACAAGTTACAGGAGGTGGATCCGGCGTAGGCATCTCAGCCCTTATCAACGGTGCAACGGATATCGCCAATGCCAGCCGTAAAATGAAAGCCACTGAAAAAGAGAAACTAAAAGCCAGATTCAACACACTGGGAGTCGAAGTTGCTTGTGCCAAAGATGGCATCACCGTCTATCTTAATCCGGCAAATAAGGTAAAAGAATTAACGATCAAACAACTAGGCGAAATTTTCAGAGGCACTATCAGCAATTGGAAACAAGTTGGCGGAGATGACCAGGCCATCAAATTGTATGGCAGGGAAAACAGTTCAGGTACTTATGTCTTCTTTCAGGAAAATGTAGTAAAAGGCGACTATGCATCAAGTTGTCAAACCTTACCAGGAACTGCAGCGGTTGTAAATGCGGTAAAGAAAGATGCTTATGGAATTGGTTACGGAGGTGCTGCTTTTGCTGAAGGTATTGTAATCTGCAAAGTAAAGAAAGATGACAAAAGCCCGGCCTTTATTCCAACTGCCGAAACCATCAAAAGCAATGAGTATCCTATTACCAGATATTTGTACATGTACCTCGTTAACAGGCCAACAGGCGAAATAAAAAAATACATCGACTGGATCCTCAGTCCGGAAGGACAGAAGTTGGTCGTTGAAGTTGGCTATTTCCCGGTAAAATAAGTGTTAATTAAATAAACGTTGACCAAAAAAAAATCAAAAAAGAAATCTTCAGGCGATCCTACCGGTTTGTCAGAAGGTTCCAAGCTAATAGACATCACTCGGAAAAGGTTCCGACTGGGCGATTATCTGGCCGAAAAAATTATTAAGGGCGTGGCTTTTCTCTCGATTACGATTATTGTCCTTATCTTCATTTTTGTATTTCGTGAATCTTTGCCTATTTTCAGCAACTCGCATGCTCCAAAGCCTTCCTCAATTGAAAATAATACAACACAGCCAGTCCAGGAAACTTACGGGGAAGTGACAGATAAAACAGAAGTTCAGGAACAATACGGCGTTCAGACAACCGACTCGGTTTCAGCTAAGAAATCAGATGAGGTTACTTACACTGTCAGCTCAGGCAGTGGCTTCGATGACAATCAAACGGCCCTAAAAACTTTGGTAACCAAAGAGTGGGTGCCTGTCTCCGAGAAACCACGCTATGGAATTCTCGCCTTAATTTTAGGAACATTTAAAATCACCTTGATCTCCATGCTTTTTGCTGCGCCGATTGCAATTCTCGCTGCCTTGTACACAGCAGTTTTTGCCAACAAAAAGATAAAAGAGGTGATTAAACCTGCAATCGAACTTTTAGCAGGTTTCCCATCTGTAGTAATTGGTTTTTTCGCATTGATGGTATTGGCCACCTTTCTTCAAAATATTTTTCATTACGAAACAAGGTTGAATTCATTTGTAGGAGGAATTGCGATGGGAATTGCGGCGATTCCTATCATCTATACCATTACGGAAGATGCATTGACGGCAGTACCAAAATCATTTTATGAAGCGAGTCTGGCCATCGGGGCCTCTAAATGGCAGACCGCCTTTTTCGTCATTCTGCCCGCAGCCACTCCTGGAATTTTTGCAGCCATTCTGTTGGGTATCGGCCGTGTCTTTGGTGAAACGATGATTGCGTTAATGGCAACCGGCAATGCAGCCCAGATAGATTTGAACCCTTTTTCATCGGTCAGGACGCTGGCAGCAACAATTGGCGCAGAAATGGCCGAAGTTGTCTTCGGCGATACGCACTACAACGTTTTATTCCTGATCGGATCATTGCTATTCATTTTCACTTTCCTACTCAACGCAATAGCTGAATTTTATGTCAAAGGTAAACTAATGAAAAGAATTCAGGGAAAATGATAAACAATTTCAAGAAAAACCTCAAAGGATATATTATAGAAGGGGTTACCCTTTCTTCAGCTTTACTTATCATCTCAATTATTGTGGTCATGCTCACTGTAATTGTGATTGGGGGTAAAGATCAACTTTCGTGGAAATTTCTGACCAATTTTCCAGAAGAAGGAATGACCAAAGGGGGCATTTTCCCGGCCATTTATGGCACGGCCCTGCTCGTGATCATTATGTCGGTTGCGGCTGTTCCGTTTGGGACGATCACAGCCATTTACCTTACTGAATACGCCAAAGAAAATTCCTTCATAGCAAAAACCATTCGATTTGCCGTGCGTACTTTGGCTGTCATCCCGGCTATTATCTATGGTCTGTTTGGATTGGGGTTCTTTATCAAATTCGTTGGAGCACAGGTCGACAACACCTTTTATGGAGGAACCCTGAAATGGGGACAGCCAAATCTGCTTTGGGCAAGCCTTACTATGGCGCTGTTGACACTTCCGGTAGTGATTGTCTCGGTTGAAGAGGCATTAAAATCCGTTCCGAATGAACTCAGGGCTGCAAGTCTCGCTCTCGGGGCCACCAAATGGCAAACCATCCGAAAAGTAGTTTTGCCCGGGTCAGTTTCAGGTATTTTGACCGGAACCATTCTGGCAGTGAGCCGCGGGGCCGGCGAAGTTGCCCCGATATTATTTACCGGGGCCGCCTATTATATTGCTACGTTGCCGGGATTAAGTGACCAATTTATGGTATTGGGTTATCATATTTATGTAATGACCACGCAATCGGCCAATGTTGACAAGACATTGCCGATCCAATTTGGTACTACCTGCGTGTTGCTGATGCTGACCTTCTCCCTGAACATGTCGGCCGTTATTTTAAGATACAGAATCAGAAAAAAGAAAACCAATTAATAATGACAGTTGATAAAATCAAAACCGAGAATTTTTCCCTCTTTTACAGTGGGAAAATGGCGTTGAACAATATCTCCATCACTATTCCGGAAAAAAAGGTAACCGCCTTCATCGGCCCTTCAGGATGCGGAAAGTCTACCTTTTTGCGCAGTCTGAACCGAATGAACGACCTGATTGAAGGGGTCAAGATCGAAGGTAAAGTAATGATTGATAACATTGATATCTATGACAAAAATATTGATGTAGTTAATTTGCGGAAGAAAGTGGGTATGGTATTTCAAAAATCAAACCCATTTGCCAAGTCAGTTTATGAGAACGTCGCCTATGGGCCGAGAATAAATGGGCTCAGTAACAAAAACCAGTTGGACGAAATTGTAGAGAACGCTCTGAAAAACGCCGCCATCTGGGACGAAGTGAAGGATCGTTTGGGAGATTCTGCTCTTGGACTTTCTGGTGGACAGCAGCAACGATTGTGCATCGCCAGAACTTTGGCCGTTAACCCTGAAATAGTTTTGATGGACGAGCCGGCCAGCGCGCTTGATCCCTTGTCGACAGCCAAGATCGAAGAATTAATTGTACAACTTAAAGAACACTACACCATTGTTATTGTCACGCATAATATGCAGCAGGCAGCGCGTATCAGTGATCAAACTGCCTTCTTTTACCTGGGATTGCTGATTGAGTACGATAAAACCAGAAAGATCTTTACCAACCCTGATAAGAAACAGACAGAAGACTATATAACAGGCCGTTTTGGATGACATCATATCTTTCATAATTTTATAACATGGAAAATTACAGAATATTCGACTCCGAACTGGAGAAATTGTCCCACAAAGTGATACAAATGTGTTCTCAGGTCAACCAACAACTGGTCGACGTGGTCATCGCCCTTCAGACCACCGACTTGGCGCTGGCAAAGAAAGTGATCAACAACGACGAATACATCAACAACCTGGATGTCAAGATTGATAAGCTTTGTCAGAAGATTTTCGCATTACAACAACCGGTGGCCTCCGATTTAAGGTACATCTTGTCTGTCCTGAAAATTAACAATGATCTTGAGCGCATTGGCGACCATGCCGTAAATATTGCCAAAAGAATTGAACCTCTTTCAGACTACACGGATTTGGTTGAAGAATTGGGAATCGATCTGCTTGGGGATAAAATAACAGAATTGTTTTCCGATGTACTCGAAGTCGTCAAAACACACGATCTGACCTACGCCGAAAAGATTTACGTCAAAGTAACCGGGATCAAGGAGGAATGCAAAAAAATCACAGGAAAGATACTCGGGGAAATGATGCATCAATCCGAAGTAGTCGTAGTGGCTGCAAACGTACTGATCATCATCAATCTGTTTGAAAGGATTGCCAGTTATTCAACCAATCTTGCAGAATCAATTACCTTTGTTGTGGAAGGTGAGATTGTCAAACACAGGAGACACAAGTAAGAAAAGGATAAAGGGAAACAGTGGCCATGAAAGAAAATTACCGGATTCTGATTGCAGAAGACGAGAAAGACATCTGCGAAATTCTTCAATTCAATCTTGAAAGTGAAGGCTACAGTATTGATATTGTCCACTCGGCGGAGGAAGCGCTCAAAAAAAAATTGGCCGGCTATGACCTTTTCCTGCTGGATGTGATGATGGGCAAAATGTCGGGGTTTGGACTCGCCCAGAAAATCCGTAAAGAGCTGGAAATTGATACACCGATCATATTTCTGACGGCCCGTAACAATGAAAACGACGTCTTGACCGGGTTTAATGTTGGGGCAGACGATTATATCGCCAAACCATTCTCTATTCGTGAACTGCAAGCCAGGGTAAAAACGATCCTGAAAAGGACAAGAAAAATTGATGAATCAGCGGAAAAATTACTTTTGACACTCGGAAATATTGCAATTGATATCGTAACCAAACGATTGTTAATCAACAATAAAAAAATTGATCTTACCAGGAAGGAGTTTGAAATTCTATCCTTGTTGGCAAAAAACCAAGGCCGAATCTTCTCCCGGGAAGAGATTCTCGCCAGAATTTGGGACAACGACGTAATTGTCACTGACAGAACAGTCGATGTTAACATCACCAGGTTGCGAAAAAAGATGGAAGAATATAGTAGTTATATTCGCAACAAACCAGGCTATGGTTACTATTTTGAAATATGAGAATTGAACTTTGATGACAACGTACGCCAAATATGCTTTTCAAGTCTAAAACCATTAAGTGGAAATTGTTTATTAACTATTTCCTTCTTTTCACCCTATTCATTTTTTCCATGTTGTTGTATCAAAGCCAGCATGAGAAACAGTTTCGCATTGCACACCTCGAAAACAAGCTGGACAGTTATACCGAAATGGTCAGCAGATTTATCAATCAGAAGAATCTTTCTGCAACCGGCGAATTCAGTAAATTAGATTCGTTGAAGATGCTGATTCCTCCTGATATAACCAGGATTACCGTGTTCGACATGGAAGGTAAGGTACTTTACGACAACTCGGTTGCCAATTATTTGCAGATGGAAAATCACAGCGGCAGACCGGAATTTATGGAAGCAAAATTATCCCTCTCCGGGTACAATATTCGTCACTCTACAACCACCGGCCAGGAGTATTTTTATTTTGCCAAAATTTACAATACAATAATCATCAGATCAGCTGTTACTTACGATACAGAGATACGCAATTATCTTAAAATCGACCGGGCATTTATTCTATTCTACCTCTTTTTATTTACCCTTTTCGGAATCCTGTTAAGGGTGATTACCAATCGATTGGGTGACTCTATCACGAGATTGAAAGATTTTGTAATTCGTATCCGAAGTGGTAAAACAACAAACCAAGACCTTCAATTTTCGGATGATGAACTGGGAGTCATCAGTAGCGAGATCAGCAGCTTGTTTGAACAGTCTATGATTGCGAAATCCGATCTGATACTCGAAAAAGAAAAACTGATCAGTCACCTGTTCGTATTAAATGAGGGCGTGGCCTTCTTTTCACCACAAAAAAAGGTAATCTTAAATAACAGTCATTTCATTTTTTACATCAACAATATTTCGGAAGAGTCTACAATTTCGATAGAAAAAATCTTCAAACTTAAGGAGATGGAAGAGATGAATTTATTCATCGACAATACCATTGCCAATGAAAAATTTTCTCAAATGAGCGAAATGCCGCGTATGGAATATTCTGTCCAGCATGATGGCTCCTATTTTTCAATTCTATGTATCTTCTTTCAGGATAAGAGCTTCGAAATATTGATCACAGACAATACAAAGTTGGTCAAACGGAGCATGATGAAACAACAGATTACATCCAATATCGCACATGAACTAAAAACACCCATTTCAACAGTAAAAGGTTATTTGGAAACGCTGATAAACAACCCTGATTTAATTCAGGAAAAGCGAAAACATTTTATTGAAAAAGCTTACAATCAATCGGAAAGATTATCCCAGCTAGTCAATGACATCGCCTTGTTGAACAAGATTGAAGAGTCTTCAGAGCTATACCCAAGAGGGAATATTAATATTAAGAAACTGGTTGAAGAAGTGGTTGAGAGTTTTTCTGATCCAATTCGTTTAAAATCCGTTCTTATCGAGCACAATATTGATGAACGAATCACTGTCAATGCAAATTACTCCCTGATATTTTCCGTTTTACGAAATTTGATTGAAAATTCCCTTAATTATGCCGGAAAAGGAATTACCATCTTTATTTCCAGTTACCACGAAGATGAAACCTATCATTACTTTACTTTTTCCGACAACGGACCTGGCGTCGCCGAAGAGCACCTTCCCCGTATCTTTGAAAGATTTTACCGTGTTGATACAGGTCGCACGCGCAAACGGGGAGGTACCGGACTTGGTTTAGCCATTGTCAAGAATGCAATTGTCAGCTTTAAAGGTGAAATATCTGCCCGTACCCGGAAAGGCGGTGGATTGGAATTTATCTTCTCTTTGCCAAAATAAACTAAAGTATCATCCCGGCACCAACCACATTATTTGTGGCTTCATCTATCAGAATCAGACTGCCTGTATCTCTGTTTCTCCGGTAGGAATCATAGAAAATGGTTCGCGTAGTTTTGATGGAAATCCTGGCAATCTCGTTTAAGCCGATCGTGGTATCTTCATGTAATTCCTCCAGCGTATTGATATTGACCTTGTAAGCAACATCAGTCACAACGCATTTCATTTCGTTGGACGTGTGCTTCAACAGGTATTTTCCCCTGAGCTGAAGAGGTTTACTGTTTAACCAGCAGATCATCAGATCAATCTCCTGACCCTGAATAGGCTGATTAACAGCATCCACAATCATAGAACCTCTGCTGATATCAATTTCATGTGCCAATCGCAGGGTTACCGACTGTGGCGGAAAGGCTTTTTCAAGCTGTCCTTTCCCCAAATCTATCCCTTGGATGGTCGTTTTTTGTCCGCCAGGCAACACGACAACCTCCTGCCCTACCGTGAAAACACCACCGGCAACACGTCCTGCATAACCACGGTAATCGTGGAATTGGTCAGACTGGGGACGAATCACATACTGTACCGGAAAACGTGGATCCTCAAAGTTGCGGTCTCCTCCGACAGGTAGTGTCTCCATTAAGCCAATAAACGTCAGACCGGTGTACCAGGGCATATTGGTGGAACGATCCACCACGTTATCCCCTAATTTCGCGCTGATCGGAAGAAAATAAACATCGTTATTTCCAAGTTTGGCTGCAACTTCTGTAAAATCTATCCTGATTGCTTCAAATACCTCCTGCGAAAAATCTACAAGGTCCATTTTGTTGACACATACCACCACATGTGGAATCTGCAACAGGGCCGCTATGTAGGCATGTCTGCGGGTCTGCTCGATCACACCGTTACGGGCATCAATCAGAATCACCGCTGCATTGGCGGTGGAAGCTCCTGTAACCATATTTCGGGTGTACTGGATATGTCCAGGCGTATCAGCGATGATGAATTTTCTTTTTGGCGTAGCAAAATAGCGGTAAGCAACATCGATGGTAATCCCCTGCTCCCTCTCGGCCCGCAGACCATCCGTCAACAAAGCCAGGTTAACTTCTTCTCCCCCACGGCTGATGCTGGCCCTTTCGAGGGCTTCCATCTGATCCTCAAAAATTGCCTTGCTGTCGAACAAGAGTCGTCCTATCAAAGTACTCTTCCCATCATCCACACTTCCAGCCGTAGTAAACCTCAGGAGTTCCATATCCAGGTATCCAATCTCCTTACCGGATGGTTGAATTGTTGATATATCGGTCATTATCAATTTTTTCTGTTTTCTGTTAAAAATACCCTTCTTTCTTACGGTCTTCCATGGCCGCTTCTGAGCGCTTGTCATCCGCTCTGCCACCACGCTCTGTGACACGGCTGGCCGCTACTTCCAAAATAATCTCTTCAAGGCTGTTTGCTTCTGATAGGGTAACACCTGTGCAGGTAATATCCCCGATAGTTCTGCAGCGCACCCGTCTCACTTCAGTCTTTTCGCCCGGTTTAAGTTGCATAAAAGGTGCAGCTGCCAGCCAGACCCCATCACGATTAAAGACCTCACGCATATGGGTAAAATATAAACTCGGCATGGGAATATTCTCCATCAGGATATATTGCCAGACATCCATTTCAGTCCAGTTACTAATTGGAAAAACTCTGAAATGCTCTCCGATATGTTTCTTCCCGTTAAAAAGGTTCCAAAGTTCAGGACGCTGGTTCTTTGGGTCCCACTGGCCAAATTCATCGCGGTGAGAGAAGAAACGCTCCTTCGCCCGGGCTTTTTCTTCGTCCCTGCGACCACCTCCCATGGCACAATCAAATTTCATCTCCTCAATGGCATCCAGCAGGGTAACGGTCTGCAGAACATTTCTACTTGCGTTTACGCCTTTTTCTTCAACAGCCCTACCCTTGTCAATCGAGTCCTGTACATATTTGACTATGATCTTGGTGCCGGTCTCCTCGGCAAGACTATCCCGGTAGACGATTGTTTCCTCAAAATTATGACCGGTATCAATGTGCATCAGCGGAAAAGGAACTTTCGCGGGGTAAAAAGCCTTACGGGCAAGAAAAAACATGACAATCGAATCTTTTCCTCCGGAAAACAGCATAACGGGATTTTCGAATTGCGCAGCTACCTCTCGTATTACAAAAATAGACTCCGCCTCCAGTTCCCGAAGATGATTAATGGTATATAATTTCATAAAAACTCTCTCAGATTTTTGATCATTCAGAACAGTATACCCGTCTGAATGGATGAACCACAAAAATAATCATTATGACGAGAAATTCACAATAATTAACGAGTTGGTGAGATTAGGAAAGGTAGCAAGTATAAAACATATTTCCAAATTACGATGAGCAGTTTCAATACAAGTTAGAAAGTTGAATATTTGGTCTATTTTTGTCTAAACTGAATTTGATTCAAATATTTAATGAAAGAAAAAATAGAGGCTTTCAACCAGCAGCTTGCTCATGCAAACGCCATTGAGATGATCCGGTTTTTCCTGGAAGAATACAAGGGCAGAATTGCCCTTTCCAGCAGTTTGGGATTAGAGGATCAGGTACTTACTCAGATGGTTTGTTCTGTTGATAAAAATATCAAGATCTTCACTTTGGATACAGGCAGATTATTCCCGGAAACTTATGATCTGATTCACCGGACCAACCAAAAATACGAAATTCAGATGCAGGTATATTTTCCTGAGGCACATCAGGTTGAAGAAATGGTTCGAACAAAGGGGATCAATCTTTTCTACAACTCAATTGATGACCGTAAAACCTGCTGCCGCATCCGGAAGCTTGAACCACTCCGCCGGGCTTTCTCCGGACTGGATGTCTGGATTTGTGGTTTAAGGAGAGACCAATCTGTAACACGTTCGGAAATGCAACCCATCGAATGGGATGAAGCCAATGGATTAATAAAGCTTAATCCATTGATTGACTGGAGCGAACAACAGGTACGGGAATACATCAAAGAAAACAAGATTCCTTATAATCCGCTTCACGACAAAGATTATCCCAGCATTGGATGCCAGCCATGTACAAGAGCAGTACTTCCCGAAGAAGATCTCAGGGCTGGTAGATGGTGGTGGGAAAATCCTGATACCAAAGAGTGCGGACTGCATAAAAGGTAGGAGAATATTTTCAACTTAATTCAAGTACCTTTGCAGCCAATTTATTAAGTTGAAAATATGCTATTTCGGTCACTAAACATCATAGAACCCATTCTAAAAGCGGTTGAAGAAGAGGGTTATACAATTCCAACACCGATACAAGCGGAAGCTATTCCGATCATTTTACAAGGTACAGACTTACTTGGATGCGCGCAGACAGGAACCGGAAAAACGGCGGCATTCGCCATTCCGATTCTGCAATTACTGAGTTCGAATAGTATCCCGGGTAGAAAAAGAAAGATCAGAAGCCTGATCGTCACCCCAACCAGGGAGTTAGCCATACAGATTGAAGAGAGTTTCAAAGCCTATGGTCGACATACCGGTTTGACCTGTACCGTTGTGTTCGGGGGAGTCGGCCAAAAACCACAGACAGACGCCCTGCGAAACGGGGTAGACATTCTGGTAGCCACACCCGGCCGTCTGTTGGATTTGATGAACCAGGGATTCATCACCTTGCGGGATGTAGAGATTTTTGTCCTGGATGAGGCCGATAGAATGCTGGATATGGGTTTTATCCACGATGTAAAAAAACTGTTAACGGCCCTGCCCAAAACCCGGCAATCGCTGTTTTTTTCAGCAACCATGCCCCCCGACATTGTAAAACTGGCCAAAACTATCCTGAACAATCCTATAAAAGTTTCTGTTACGCCAGACTCTTCAGTAGTTGAAATCATTCAGCAATCCCTGTATTTTGTCGACAAAGGCAACAAAAGTGCACTGCTGCTTGAAATACTTAAAGATCAGAAAATCAAAACTGCCCTGGTTTTTACGCGCACCAAGCATGGGGCAAATCTTGTAGTAAAGACCCTTTTGAAGCACAATATTTCAGCAGAAGCCATTCATGGTAATAAGGCACAGAGTGCCCGTCAGCGGGCGCTTTCTAATTTCAAGGATCAGACTACCAGGATATTGGTCGCCACAGATATCGCTGCACGCGGAATTGATGTCGATGATCTTCAATATGTGATCAATTACGAAATTCCCAATATTCCGGAAACCTATGTGCACCGAATTGGCAGAACCGGCCGTGCAGGAGCCGAAGGTACAGCCTTTTCATTTTGCGATGCAGAAGAAAAAGAATACCTGCGGGACATCGAAAAATTGATTGGAAGAAAAATTCCGGTTACGGAGAATCCAATGTTCCCTCTGCTGGATCATAATCCGGTGAAAACTCCCAGACAACAGCAAGGCAGAGGAAACTCAGGTCATTCCAGACCCATGCAAACGGTGCAGAACAAACCTTTGGTTGTTGCCAATAAAAAACCAAAAATACTTTTTACCAGACAGAGATCTTGATCCTACCTCGCTCCAATATAGCTCCAACCTAGCTCCAACGGATTTGCAATCCGTTGGTAAACGATTACCAGCGGATTGCAAATCCGCTGGAGCGAGTCCCTAAGTACCTGTCCCTGAGACCCTACCTGAGAAGTTCCGTAGCATTCAGGCGTGCTGCATCGGTGATAGACTCTCCGCTCAGCATCTTCGCCAATTCGGAGATCCGATCGTCAGGACCGAGTAACTTAAGCCTGGTGATAGTCTCCGTGTCAGTATCTTCTTTATAAACAAGGAAATGCTGATCGCCCTTAGCAGCGATCTGCGGTAAATGGGTAATGTTGATCACCTGCATGTCTTGAGAGATCTCCTTGAGGATATTGCCCATTTTATCCGCCGTTTCACCGGAAACGCCAGAGTCAATTTCATCAAACAGGATAGTTGGTAACGCTTTTGACTTTGAAATTAATGCTTTGACAGAAAGCATCAGCCTGGACAGTTCTCCGCCTGAAGCAACCTTTGAAATCTCATTCAGCTCTCCGTTTTTATTGGCGGTAAAGAGAAAACTGACTTCGTCTTTACCATAAAATGAGAGTGCTGTTCCGGTTTTTACCTCAGCTTTGAAGCGAGAATTAGGCATTCCCAGCTGGAACAACTGTTCTTCCACCCTTTGCCCTATCTGCATCGTGGAAGCCATTCTGATTCGTGTCATCTGATCTGCCAGTTGATGCAAAACTTGCTCCTGAGCAGCTGCGGCAGATTTTAATTCCGATACTTTTTCATCATTGGTGAATACTGTATTTACATTGTATTCAAATTCGTCCCGCAACGAAATTAATTCCTCCTCACTTGTAACGTGATGTTTCTGCTGCAAAGAATAGATTGCATCCAGACGTTCATTCAAATGATCAATGCGTTTGGCATCAAACTCGATTTTTTCGGAAGAATACTCAACCTCTGAAGATATATCACTCAGCTCCAGATAAATGCTGTTCATTCTTTCTGTCAGTTCACTTGCCTCAGGATAAAATTTTAGAATCCTATTCAGCATATTGACTGCCTCTTTAGTCCTGATCAGGGCATTCCCTTCTTCTCCACCAATCAGATTCGCGACTGTCACAAGGGATGTTTTAATTTCCTCCGCATGGGTTAAGACGGAAAGTTCATGCTCCAGACTCACCTGTTCCCCAGCCTGCAATTTAGCCTTTGAAAGTTGCTCAAACTGAAACTGGAAATAATCCAACTCCTTTCGCAAGCGCGCAGCATTTTCTTCAGCCTCAGTTAGTTCTGCAAAAAGTAACTTATATTTTTTATATTTCGATTGATAGTCGTCCAGTAAAGATTTGTTTCCGGCATAATTATCCAGGACCATTAACTGAAACAATTTATTGCCCAATTCAAGACTCTGGTGTTGAGAATGTATATCAATCAATCGAACGCCAATGTCTTGTAATGTTTTGAGATTCACAGGGGTATCATTGACAAATGCTCTGGATTTTCCATTTGGGGCGATCTCTCTTCTGAAAATAACCTGAGAATCGTAGTCCAGGTCATTTTCCTCAAAGAGAGGCTGCAAACCCAGGCCGTTTACTTCGAAAATGCCCTCCACGATACACTTGCTCTCCTTATCTTTCAGGACAGCCGAATCTGCTCTCTGACCCAATATCAAAGAGAGTGCTCCGATCAGAATGGATTTTCCGGCACCGGTTTCGCCAGTTATAATAGTCAATCCGCTGGTGAAGTCCACGTCCAGCTCCCTGATCAGTGCGTAATTCCTTATCTGTAAACGTTTCAGCATTAATTAAAATATCTTTGCCTGCATAATCTTGTCGTACTTTTCTGAATTGGCAGGATCACATTCTGTTAAAACCGTCATGACGCGGCTTCTCTCGTCGGTACTTCCTTTGGAAAAAATGTTGACAATTTCATCAGACTTGGCATCAAAAAAGATTCTGTTGATATAAGTATCCGGTCTGGCCCGGTAAACTTTTTGCATATTTTTGAGGGCATCGGCAATCTCTGCCCTGCCCATATCCGGTTTCTCCGATATCACATCCAGTCCAAGCCTGTGGTAACGGTACATCAGATCCCTGAAAGGACTGTATGCCTTGTTGGTTACATTGTCGATCAACCAGAATCTGTTATAATTACCCTCAAAGGCACGCCAGCCCTTTTCGCGGGCGTTCTGTGATTTGTTGACGATATCCCTGGCCTTCTGAAAATAAGGCGTACCACCCATCGGTGAATAGGAATCGTAATCAAATCCAAGAATTATGTACGCATAATAAGCCAAAACATTGGTCAGTGCATTGGTATTGGCGGTTTCATTGTATTCAAGTGGCTGAAATTCAACATATCTGACATCAAAATCATTGTCCTTGATATTGAGGATCGGGGTTTGATAAGAGGAGTTAAATATCGGCCTGTTCAGTTGAACCTGGATACTTCCTTTAAACTCATCGGCTCCGATCTGATCCATAACCTGGATGAAAATTGTACAAATGATCCGCTCATCTACAGCAAATTGATGATCCGTCCATTTTCTGTTGTTCATAAATTCGGAGATGTCATTCCTCATCGTTTGAAAGATCTCTTTATAAGTTCCTTCAATCCTAGAGCTGGAGACACTCACATTGCATTGAAACTCCTGAGCGGAAAGCCGCAGCACACTGAACAGAAACAAGCAGAATAACAGTGAAATTCTCATAAGCACAAAATGTTCTATAAAAATACGACATTCTGCTCAATTTGAGAAGCGGGTCAGCAGGATAATTCAAGCAGACGATCTACAATGTCGACAGCAACTTCTTTTTTAGATTTTAAGGAATAATCAAAAACCTGACCTTCCCTGGTAAGGATGGAAACTTTATTGGTGTCAAAACCGAAACCGGCTCCCTGCTCGCGCAGAGAATTGAGAACGATCATATCCAGATTTTTCTTTCTGAGTTTTGAAGATGCATTTTCAATTTCATTGTTGGTCTCAAGGGCAAAGCCCACCAAGCACTGGTCCTTTCTTTTCAATCTTCCCAATTCGGCAGCAATATCCTTATTCGGTTTCAGCTCCAGTACCATATTTCCTTCAGAACGTTTTATTTTCTCTGCTGAAGCCAGCACAGGTGAATAATCGGCAACAGCAGCAGTCAAGATAGCTCCGTCACAGGAAGGAAAATTGCTGATACACGCTTCATACATCTCATCTGCTGTAGCAACATTGATTCGGGTAATCAATGGATGGTCAAGCTGCAGATCAACAGGACCGCAGACAAGAATCAGATGGGCGCCTCGTGAAGCCAGTTCTCC
Source organism: Prolixibacteraceae bacterium (assembly GCA_036508555.1). GTDB lineage: Bacteria > Bacteroidota > Bacteroidia > Bacteroidales > Prolixibacteraceae > CAINVV01. The sequence goes on along the minus strand of DATCHD010000090.1, from coordinate 17,326 downwards.
GGCAATGGCAAAGCCCATCTTACCGGTCGAGTAATTCCCGATGAACCGGACCGGATCAATTCTTTCATGCGTAGGACCTGCAGTAATGAGATAAATTTTATTCAGGAGTTTTTTTTTTCGGTGAAGAAATTCCGGACTATTTTAAGGATGACATCCGGCTCCTCCATTCTGCCCTTTCCAGCTAATCCGCTGGCTAATTCCCCGGTCACAGCTTCTATGATCAGGTTTCCAAAAGATTTCAATTTCTGAAGGTTTGACTGCAAAGAGGCATGCGCGAACATATCCAGATCCATAGCGGGAGCAATCATTACGGGACATTTGGCTGACATATAGGAGGTTATGACCAAATTGTCACAAATACCATTAGCCATCTTCCCGATTGTTGCGGCTGTTGCCGGAACAACTAAGAACAGATCTGCCCAAAGGCCTAATTCTACATGGCTGTTCCAGGACCCGCTTTCCCTGGCAAAAAAATCACTTAATACGGGTTTCCCCGAAAGGGAGGAAAAGGTAAGCGGCGTAACAAACTCTTTGGCCGCTTCTGTCATAAGAATCTGAACCTCAGCACCTTCCTTTACGAGGCCACGTAACAGGTACACTGCTTTATAGGCAGCAATGCTTCCGGTGATACAGAGAACAATCTTTTTACCCCTTAGCGGCATTTTATTTTTTCTCCTTAGCAGGATTGCGGTAATAAATCAAACCCTCTTTAAACTCTTCATAAGCAATCAGAACCGGTTTGGAAAGTCTTTCGTAATATTTTGATATTTCGATCTGTTCACGGTTTTCAAAGACCTCCTCCAGGTTGTCGGAATAAGAGGCAAATTCCTGTAATTTCTGATTCAATTCCTCCTTCACCTCCGCACTGATCTGATTGGCGCGCTTGGCAATCACCATCAATGATTCGTAGATATTATCTGTGGTGGCATCCAACTCATTCAAATTGCGTGGCACAGTTGTAGAGGCGGCTTTAACTTTTCTGTAATCCATAATTATTTTCTATTTCTTAAGGTCTTCATCTTTCAAATTCATCATCTTCTTTGTGTTGGCAAAGAATCTGTCTGCTTCCTTCCTGAATTTACTATTGGGAAATTCATCCACAAAAGTGTAGTACTCATCTAATTCTGAATTCAAACGCTCCCGTTTCTTCTCCTCGATGCTATTTTCACCCAGGAGATATTTAGATTTCAAAAGGTAGAACATCAATTCTTCACGGTATTTTGAATCGGGAAATTCTTTCAGGCAGTTGGTCAGGGAAATAACTGCTGCCCTGTAATCACCAAGGTCATAATACAACCTTCCGTTTAAATAGGATTTCAGGACCAGCTTCTCCCGCAACTCATCAATTAACTTATTGGCTTCAGCCACTTTACTGCTCGATGGGAAAATATTGATAAAAAGCTGGAAAGCGTCTATCGCATCCTGAGTGGTTTTCTGGTCGAGCTTCGGAGTTGGAGAATCAAGATAGTAGCACTGAGCAACCAAAAACTGCGATTCCTCAGCAAAAAGACTGCGCGGATACTCCTTGATAAGCTGACGAAAATAATGACCAGCCATCAAATAATCCTTCTGACCAAAATTACTTTTTGCCAGGTAATAATAAACCTGATCAGAGCGGTTGGTACCTCTGAAAATGTTAATCAGCTCTGAATAAAGCTGCGACGACTTGGTAAAATCCTTCTTGTCATAATATTCACGCGCTTTTTTAAGCTTGTATTCATAGTCAGTGCTCTTGACTATTTTTTGATATTCACCACAAGATGAGGCGATTAGCAATACGCCAAAAATTAAATATGTACTTACTTTCCGAATCATGGTGCAAAGATAAGTTTTTTTCTGCTTGTCCAAACTATGATTTTCTATCTTGTCAAAACCCAAAATAATATTTAGATTTGCAAACTCTCAAAAACATTTTGCAATACTACATAAAGTTTACTACCGTGGATATATTTGAAAAAATTAAATCTGACAAAGGAAACCTTGGTCAGTATCAGAAAGAAGCACATGGTTATTTTTCCTTTCCAAAACTGGAAGGCGAGATTGGACCCAGGATGAAATTCCGTGGAAGAGAGGTACTTAACTGGAGCCTGAACAACTACTGCGGATTAGCAAATCACCCGGAAGTTCGTCAGGCAGATGCCGAAGCGACTGCACAATATGGCCTTGCATACCCCATGGGCGCTCGGATAATGTCGGGGCAGACCAGCAAACACGAGGAGCTGGAAAAACAATTAGCGGCATTTGAAGGTAAAGAAGATGCCTTTCTGCTCAACTATGGCTATCAGGGAATGATTTCCATTATCGATGCCATCAGCGGAAGAAATGATGTAATTGTTTACGATGCTGAAGCGCATGCATGTATCCTCGACGGTGTCCGCCTGCACATGGGAAAAAGATTTGTCTTTCAGCACAACGATATGGACAGTCTGCGCAAACAACTCGGTCATGCCACATCACTGGTTCAAAAGACCGGAGGCGGTATCCTGGTTATCACGGAAGGTGTTTTTGGAATGGCAGGAGACCTAGGGCAACTGGATAAAATTGCGGCATTAAAGAGTGAATTCAGTTTCCGGCTTCTGGTGGACGATGCGCATGGATTTGGAACAATGGGAGCTACCGGGGCAGGTACAGGAGAACACTTCGGTGTTCAGGATCAGATTGACATGTACTTTGGCACTTTTGCCAAATCAATGGCCGGCATAGGCGCCTTCATAGCAGCCAAGGAAGAGGTTTGTGATTTTCTGCGTTACAACATGCGCTCCCAGACCTTTGCCAAATCCCTGCCTATTGCGATGGTTATCGGTCTGTTGAAGAGACTTGAGCTAATCAAAACCCAGCCTCAGATTCGCGAAAATCTCTGGACAATAGTAAGAGCGCTGCAAAAAGGGCTGAAAAATGAAAATTTCGATCTTGGCGTCACCAACTCACCGGTTACCCCTGTCTATTTATCCGGAAGTGTTCCTGAAGGCACCAACGTAATAATGGACCTCAGAGAAAACTACAACATTTTCTGTTCAATTGTAATCTACCCGGTTATCCCCAAAGGTCAGCTCTTATTAAGACTAATCCCGACGGCTTCGCATTCGCTGGAAGATGTTGAATACACCATCAAAGCTTTCTCCGAAGTCCGCAAAAAACTGGAAGCAGGAAAATATGCCGCAACCAAGATTGCGCAGATATCGTAAATAATTAGTGCTGTCATGCTGTCATCCCTCGTTTGAAACGAGGGATAGCGGAAAAAGTATGCTGAATATTTATTTGATTTTTTCTACCCAAAGGTTTCTGAATTGAATCTTCGAACCTTCAGCCTGCAAACCAATGCTGCCTTTGGTCATTGAACAGTCTTTGATCGTATTCTGCAAGAGTCCGTTGACACTCACCTCAACGGTATTTCCCTTACAAACAATATCATAGCTGTTCCATTCTCCCGGCTGCTTCTCATTACAAGGTTTCAGCTTCACCGCGATGGGTTTAACTTTTTCTGTTCCGATATAAATACTGTCTCCGGCAGTAGCCTTTTCACCTGCGGCATTAACAATGAAATCACCCGCACAAAGAGTTTTCAGCTGGCACTGATAATGTTTAGGCCACAAAAGGTCCGGGCCGTTGGTATGCACAAATACGCCGCTGTTGATAGGTTTCTCGGGATAACACCATTCAACATGCAGACGATAATTGGAATATTCCTTCTTTGTTCTGAGATAACCCATTGGTACCCCGACAGTCTCAATCACACCATTGTTAACATAAAAGAATTTCTCCGGTTTTACCGCTGGATCATTCACAAAAATCGTCCAGCCACTCAGATCTTTACCATTGAAAAGAGATTCCTTCTTCTGAGAATAACCATTTATTACAACCAATAAAAACAGCGCAACAACAATATTTTTCATAAGATTCAATTTTTATTCCTCTATTTCTTTTCCGACAAATACCTTTCCGCATCAATAGCGGCCTTGCATCCCGATCCAGCAGCAGTGATTGCTTGCCGGTAGTGCGGATCCATCACGTCGCCACAGGCAAAAACGCCCGCTACATTTGTCATGGAACTTACGCCAATGGTCTTGATATAACCAGTTTCATCCGTTTCTATCATCGGTTGGAAAATTCCCGAATTGGGTTTATGACCTATTGCCAGGAAAAATCCGTCAATCGGCACGGTGACCTCCTTCTCCCCTGCTTCACCTTTGTTTTTTGTAAGGACCACACCTTCCACAACACCCTCTCCAATAAGGCCTTTTGTCTGATGTTTCCAGAGAATTTCAATATTCGGAATTCTTAATACACGATCCTGCATCACTCTGGAAGCCCTTAGCTGGTCGCGGCGAACAACCAGGTAAACCTTGCGGCACAATCCTGCTAAGTAAATTGCCTCTTCAACGGCGGTATCCCCTCCGCCGACAATGGCCACATCTTTTCCCCGGTAAAAGAATCCATCACAGGTGGCGCAGGCCGAAACGCCCGATCCGGCATATTTCTTCTCGTCTGGCAACCCCAGGTACTGGGCTTCAGCGCCGGTGGCAATAATTACGGTCTCGGCTTCAATAACCTTGATGCTATCGATGGTAATTCGATGCACCTTCTTCCCAAATTCTGCTGCGGTAGCGAGTCCCCAGCGCACATCAGTTCCAAAACGTACAGCCTGGGCCTTCAGATCTTCCATCATCACCGGACCGGTAACACCTTCGGGGTAACCCGGAAAGTTCTCCACTTCGGTAGTGGTCGTCAACTGACCTCCCGGTTGCAGTCCCTCATACATAACAGGATGAAGATTCGCCCGGGAAGCATAAATGGCAGCGGTAAAACCGGCAGGACCAGATCCGATAATCAAACATCTTATTTTTTCAACCTCCTGCGGTTGATTAGCGGAAGAACCCTTTGGGCTCTCCGTATTCAAGGGTTTAAAAAAATCCATATTCCTAAAATTTTATCAAAAGTAGGCAAATTCAGTTAGTCTTTTAACTAAAAAGTACTATTTTCGCGTCGGTATTCATGGTTCTTTTTTAAAGAGCAAATTTTTCGGGGTGTAGCGCAGCCTGGTAGCGTATCCGTCTGGGGGGCGGGGGGTCGCAAGTTCAAATCTTGTCACCCCGACAAATTGAATATCAGGGGGTTAGATAGAAATATCTGACCCCTGTTTTATTGGTCTTGCTCTGGATTTGTGCCGCTTTTAATAATGGTGTCCAACTTTAAATCAATTAAATAGAAAAATCAGACAAATAACTTCTTGAATTTGACTATTTTTTCTCATGAAACTTGATTACATTTACATTTCTCGACTTGCACCAGGATCTGTTTTCCGCACATAAATTCTTGGCACTGCTTCACTCTGCCTTTTTAATTCAATACCGACTATAATGAAGACCACTCCTCTCAATAAAAGAAAAAGAACAATTTCAGAAAAAGAAATGCCAAAGGCTCAAACTGGAGATAATAGAGAGTTTAAAAAGGAGAAAAACACAAAAGTGGAGCACTATACGGTTCCTCATACGATACCCGGAGGTAAGGATAATCTATTTACTGTAGTTGCTATTGGCGCTTCTGCGGGTGGATTGGAAGCGGTAACACAGCTATTAGAAAATCTATCTCCTACTACGGGTATGGTGTACATTTATGTGCAACATCTAAGTCCTGACCACAAAAGTCTGCTTACTGCAATTTTGTCAAAAGTAACTGAAATGGTTGTTCAGGAGATTGATGATATGGAGAAGATGGAACCAAACAATGTGTATGTGATTCCTGCCGATAAAGAAATTGAGGTGACGGATGGCCATATTAAATTAATTTCCAGGTCCAAAGACAAAACCACTAACCTGTCCATTGATGTGCTGTTTTCATCATTGGCAGACGCGCGCAAGGAAAATGTTATCGGCATAGTGTTATCGGGCAGTGCAAGCGATGGCACACGCGGGTTGAAAGAAATAAAAGAAGCAGGAGGTATCACTTTTGCCCAGGACGATTCAGCAAAATTTACCAGTATGCCTCATTCAGCGATTGAAGAAGGCGTGGTTGATTTCGTTCTATCACCCAAAGAAATTGCAACAAAGTTAAACTGGATAAGCAAACATCCCTTGATCAGGCAACATGAAGTTAAAAATGTACCGGAAGATGGAATAGAAAATAGTAATCCCGATTTGAAAAATATTCTTCGGCTTTTACTAAAAAAGAAGAATATTGATTTCAGTCACTACAAAATGAACACCATCAAGAGGCGAATGCTGCGAAGGATGTTGATTCATAAAATAAAAACAATCTCACAATATGCTGAGTTGCTTGGGCAATCAAATGATGAAGTGGATTTGTTATATCAGGACTTGCTTATCAATGTGACCGGCTTTTTCAGGGATACAGATGCCTTTATGCTTTTAAAGAAATCGGTTTTGCCCCGTTTGCTTAAAAGCAAAACAAAAGATGAAACATTGCGTATCTGGGTAGCCGCCTGTTCCACGGGTGAGGAAGTTTACTCCATTGCAATGTTGTTGCTGGAATTACAGGAGAAAAGCGCCTTAAAAATCCCTTTTCAGATTTTTGCTTCTGACCTTAGCTCAATGGCAATCAATGATGCCCGCATTGGAGAGTATTCCATCCAGCAACTAAAAAATGTTCCCCCCAAACGGCTTCAACAGTTTTTCCTCAAGTCGAAGGAAAAGTATCGCATATCCAAAGCGCTTCGTGATGTTTGTGTTTTTGCTCAGCACAATATTTTAAAGGATCCTCCATTTTCGCGTATGGATTTTATCAGTTGCCGGAACCTGCTCATCTATCTTGACAATTCAGCCCAGAAAAAAGTACTTTCCACTTTTCATTATGCTTTAAATGAGGGTGGATGCCTGATGCTTGGCAAATCTGAAACCATCGGGACCTATGAAGATCTTTTCACTCCGTTGAATAAAAAGTTCAAGATCTTTTCGCGGAAAAAAAATTCGGGCTCATTCAGGATTCCGGATATTTCACCTCTGATTTCTCCAGCTGTCATATCCCCAACAAATAGTGTTACAACAATTCCCCCTAAAAAAGCATTTGCATCCCCACAGGGTAATCTTGGAAGTGCTTTTGATGCCGCCTTGCTCGAGCGCTTTATGCCTGCCAGTGTCATTATCAATCACGATCTTGAAATACTCATGTTCAGAGGGTCAACCGAAATGTTTTTAGAACACCCCTCGGGCAAAGCCACATTGAATATTTTAAAAATGGCCCGACCTGAGATTTCCATTGAACTACGCAATGCTATTACTAAGACCTTTAAAACAAAACAAGCTGTCAGTATAAATAGTATCGAAATGAAGCCCGATAAAGTCGGGAGTAGTGTCAGCATAGTGAATATAGAAGTAGTTCCGCTTATTGTAGAAGGCGAAGATCAATTGTTGATGATCGTGTTTACTGTTCATCAAATGGAAATGCCGGAACAATCAGGTAATGCAGGTAATAAGGACTCTGTGGCAAAAGCCCTCAGGATAAAGAAACTTGAAGATGAACTGGCTGCTGCCCGTTCTGTCATGAGTTCTATCATGCACGATCAGGAGATTGCCTTCGAAGAATTACAAAGTGCCAATGAGGAAATTGTTTCCAGTAATGAAGAGTTACAAAGCCTGAATGAAGAATTGGAAACATCCAAAGAAGAAATTGAATCAACCAACGAAGAGCTTACCACCAGCAATTATGAGTTACTGGCACGCAACCAACAAGTAGAAGAATTATATAATTATTACGAAGCCATTCTATCTACTATTCAGGAGCCCATGCTCACCCTTGACAAAGACATGCGAATTAAATCTGCCAACAAAGCATTCTATAAAATATTTCATGTAACGGAAGATGAGTGTATAGGAATATCCTTGTATAAATTGGGAAATAATCAGTGGAACATTCCGCGACTACGCGAACTGCTCGAAGAGATCGTTCCCAAAAATATTCGTTTTCACAATTTTGAAGTGGAACATACATTCCCTGTTATTGGACGCAGAATCATGCTGCTAAATGCACATCGAATTATTCAGCAAAGTAAAAACGAAGAATTAATTGTACTCACCATCATAGATATTACTGAGGTAAGGAGTTTAGCAATAGAACTTCAGGTAAAAGAGACTAAAGCATTAGAAAAGCAACTTGAAGTAGAAAAGAAAGCGCTGAAACTTATCGAAGACAGCAACAAACGTTACAACATGATGCTCATACATTCTCCTTTTGCTTTTGCGATATTGAAGGGGAAAGAGATGGCGATTTCCTTAGCCAATAATAGTATCAAAGAAATCTGGGGGAAAGGCAAGCGTATCGAAGGTAAACCCCTATTTGAAATTTTACCGGAAATCAAAGATGGACCAGTACCTGCTCTGCTTGAAAATGTTTTTACCACAGGTATTCCTTTTCAGGGACACGAATTTCTCATGCCATTGATACGCAAAGAAAAATTAGAGAATGTTTATTTCGATATGGTTTATCAGCCCTATCAGGAAGCAGATGAAACTATTTCGGGTGTCACCATTATTGCGTATGAAATTACCAATCAGGTAATTACAAAAGAAGAATTGATTAAAGCAAAAATTAATTCAGAGAAGAAAACCTTAATTGCAGAAGAGGCAATGAATTCGAAGCAACAATTTCTGTCAAACATGAGCCACGAAATCCGGACTCCAATGAATTCAATTATCGGGTTTACTAAAGTGCTATTGAGAACAGATTTGACAGCAAAACAAAAAGAATATTTAAGCGCCATAAGAATAAGCGGTGATACCTTAATTGAACTCATCAATGATATACTTGACCTGGCAAAGGTTGATTCCGGGAAAATGACTTTTGAGCAGACACCTTTAAAAATGTTGGCATCCGTATCTGATATACTTCATTTATTTGAGAAAAAAATTCAGGAAAAAAATTCTGAGCTTGTGAGAGAATACGACCACAAGATTCCGGAGGTTTTACTTGGCGATTCTTTGCGTTTACGTCAGATTATTACGAATCTTATGAGCAATGCCGTCAAATTTACATCCGGAGGGAAAATTACGGTAAGAGTACGTATGCTAAAAGAAGATGAAAAAAAAGTAACGATAGAATTTAGTATTGAAGATACTGGTATTGGAATTCCAGAGAATAAATTGGAAAAGATATTTGAAAATTTTCAACAAGCTTCTGCAGGCATTTCAAGAATGTATGGAGGAACTGGATTGGGACTCGCCATTGTAAAACAACTGGTTGAATCGCAAGGAGGAACTTTAAGTGTAAAAAGTCAGATCGAAAAGGGCTCCACCTTTAGTTTTATCCTGAGCTTCCTAAAAGCAAAAACAATATTGACAGCGGATGCAGAAAAAAAGGAATTAAATATTGAACTTAAAAATAAAAAAGCATTGGTGGTGGAAGACATTTCTCTCAATCAACTGCTGATGAAAACTCTTTTGGATGATTTCGGATTTGAATGCGATATTGCTTCCAATGGGAAAATAGCTATTGAAAAACTACAAGCCAAATCCTACGATATTATTTTGATGGATTTACACATGCCCGAAATGAATGGATTTGAAGCGACAGAATACATTCGCAATACGATGCATTCTAAAATACCAATCATCGCCTTAACAGCTGATGTGACTACCGTGGATTTAAAAAAATGCGAAGCTGTTGGCATGAATGATTATATTTCAAAGCCGGTTGAAGAAAGGTCGTTGTACAGTAAAATGGTTAGACTTGTGAATAAATCCGCACCCTTAAAACCATTTTCTGCAAAACAGAATGTCATCCTTATTAAGGAAGACATTCAGGAAAAGTTAGCAGATGTAAAAACAAAATACATAGACTTGACTTATTTAAGGCATCGCACAAAATCAGAGCCAATTCTTATGATGGAAATGATCTCAATATATCTGGAACAAACACCTGCTTTGATAAGTTCGATAAAGCAAAATTTACAGGATAAAGATTGGAAATTACTGTACAAAGCAGTGCATAAACTAATTCCCTCATTTGCAATAATGGGTATCAGTTCAAGTTTTGAGAATGTAGCAAGAAATATTCAGGGAAATGCTGAAAAACAAGAAAAAACACATGAAATTCCCGAAATGTTTACGCAGTTAGAAAAGATTTGTATGCAAGCTTGTGAAGAATTAAAAGAAGAATTTCGTAGTCTCAAAGAGTCAGCGTCGGGCAAATGATAGAAGTGTGAATTATGTAACTTATTCACAGAATTATGCAAAATGATTGTAGTATATTTTGTACATTTTTGTACGACCCATTAAAAGAAAAATTTTTTGAAGCTCTATATCAAATACATGGTGAGTAACCGTTGCAAACTGGTAGTAAAAGAGGAGCTACGCAAATTAGGGCTACATTTTATTCTGGTAGATCTGGGCGAAGTTGAAATCATGGAGGATATCACCGGAGATCAAAAGGAGTTATTAAAAGCGGCTTTACTCGATTGCGGTCTCAAATTAATGGACGACAAACGTGCTGTTTTGATTGAGAAAATAAAAAATACTGTGATCGAAATGGTACATCACAGCGATGAAGTCATCAAGGTAAATTTCTCGGATTATTTAAGTGAACGTTTAAGCCACGATTATACTTACCTAGCCAATCTCTTTTCAGAAATTCAAGGAATAACTATCGAACAATTTGTTATTCTGCACAAAATTGAAAGAATAAAGGAGTTGATTCTTTATGATGAATTAAATATCACTGAAATCGCCTGGAAGATGAACTACAGTAGTGTTGCGCATCTTTCAAATCAATTTAAGAAAGTAACAGGTCTTACCCCGTCTCATTTCAAACAACTGAAGGGGAAAAGAAGGTGTCCGATTGAAGAAATTGGAAATTTATAATGGAACGCACAAAATCACACGATTCCCAATACGCCAGCAGCTTAATTGAAGCAAGTCTGGACCCCCTCATCGCCCTCAACATTGATGGTAAAATTACGGATATGAATCAGGCAAAGGTGAATATCACCGGAGTCGGACGCAAAATGTTGATGGGGTCGAATTTTTATGATTATTTCACTGAACCTCAAAAGGCCCGTGACGTTTATACTGAAGTATTTGCCAAAGGATATATTACTGATTTACCGCTTACTTTTCGCCATACCAATGGTAAGTTAACAGATGTGTTATTCAACGGTTCAGTATACAGGGATAATAAGGGTAAAATCCTGGGAGCAGTTGTCGTAGCAAGAGATATGTCCAGACAAAAGTGGGCGCTGGAGTTGCAGGTTGCCAACAAGGAACTCGCTTTTCAGAACGAAGAAAAAATAAAGCGCTCGGCAGCCAACAAAGAATTGGAGGCAGTCAGTAACTCTTTAAAATTAGCTTCCCAGTATTCCCTTAGTCTGATTGAAGCGAGTCGTGATCCTTTGATTGTGATTAGCCCTGAAGGAAAAATAACAGATATGAATGAGGCCTTGGTAAACACTACTGGCCTCTCACGAATGGAATTAAAAGGGACAGATTTTCTTGATTATTTCACGGAACCGCAAAAAGCCCGCGAGGTTTACCAGGAAGTTTTCGCCAAAGGTTCCCTGGCCGACTCTCCTCTCACGCTCCGGCACAAGAATGGCGACCTGACAGATGTTCTGTTCAATGGGTCAGTGTACAAGGATGACTTTGGAAAAATTCTCGGTGTTGTTGTTGTTGCAAGAGATATTACAGAGCAGAAACGGGTAGCAAAAGATTTAATGGAGGCCATTGTTTTCGCAGAGTTGGCAGTCACCATTGCCGAAGAGGCAAAAATCAAAGCGGAAAGTTCCACTTTGATAGCAGAAACAGCTGTGAAGGCAAAACAGCAGTTTCTTTCGAACATGAGTCACGAAATCCGAACTCCAATGAATGCTATTATTGGGTTCACAAAAGTATTGTTGAAATCGGATACCTCTCCAAAACAAAAAGAGTATCTGCAAGCCATAAAAATGAGCGGCGATGCTTTAATTGTTTTGATAAATGACATTTTAGACCTGGCAAAAGTGGATGCCGGGAAAATGATATTTGAGCAAACCCCATTCAAACTGGAAGCATCAATTACTGCAATGCTCCATCTGTTTGAACCAAAAATCAGGGAAAAAAATATAGCGCTATTGAAAGAGTTTGACAAGCAAATTCCTGTCGTATTGCTTGGCGATCCTGTGCGTTTACACCAGATTATTTTGAATCTTCTTAGCAATGCGGTTAAGTTCACCAACAAGGGGGAAATTAAAGTAGGCATGCGTTTACTGAAAGAAGACGAGAAAAGCGTAACCATCGAATTCAGTGTCAGGGATACCGGAATTGGTATAACCGAAAATAAACTAAACAAAATTTTTGAAAACTTTCAGCAGGCATCCAGCGGTACCTCAAGAATATACGGGGGCACCGGATTGGGACTCGCCATCGTCAAACAATTGGTTGAGGCCCAGAACGGAACAGTAAACGTAAAGAGTAAAATTGACGAAGGTTCGACTTTTGGTTTTATTTTAAATTTCCTAAAAACCAAGGCATTGGCTGAGTTCGAATCAAATTTGCTGGAAGTTGATTCTGAAATTAAAAATGTCAGTGTATTGGTGGTGGAAGACATTGCACTGAACCAGTTACTGATGAAAACCCTGTTGGATGAATTTGGGTTTACATGCGAAATTGCCTCCAATGGCAAAATCGCTTTGGAAAAAATGAAAGTTAAGTCATATGATATCATATTAATGGACCTTCAGATGCCTGAAATGAACGGGTTTGAAACTACTGATTACATTCGGAACACGCTGCATTCCAACATTCCTATCTTCGCATTGACTGCTGATGTAACGACAGTCGACCTTGACAAATGCAAAGCTGTCGGTATGGATGATTATATCGCAAAGCCCGTAGATGAAAAGATATTGTACAGTAAAATTGTCAGTTCGGTAAAGAAATCAAGATTGGGTGGAGAAATTTCAAAAGAAGAAATTCCAATAGCTCCAACCATCAAATACACGGATCTAAGTTATTTAATCCAACGTACAAAGGCGAATCCGGTTCTGATCATGGAGATGATTTTCCTTTACATCGAACAAACCCCGTCATTGGTTAATGTTATGAAACAAAGCTGGAAGGAAAGGGATTGGAGTTCTCTTTATGCTGCTGTGCATAAAATGATCCCATCATTTGCCATCATGGGTATAAGCGCCGATTTCGAAGATATGGCTAAGAAAGTTCAGGACTTTGCAAAAAATCAGCAGCAGTCTGATGGCATCTCTAATATGGTTAATGAGATAGATAACGTTTGCACTAAAGCCTGTGAAGAATTGAAAATTGATTTAAACAGATATAAAAACATTGAATGAAGATGGATGGAAAAAAAATAAAGCTGTTTCTCGTAGATGATGATGCCATGTATTTGAAACTGCTTGAAATAGAATTTCTTCAGCATGCTGATTTTACCATCGACACGTTTGCAACAGGTGAACTCTGTATTGCCAATTTATCGAACGATCCTGATGTGATCATTTTGGATTACTACCTGGATGGCGTTGATAAAAATGCGATCAATGGAATAGAAACTCTGGACAAAATAAAAAGTTATAATCCGGCATTGCCCGTAGTCATGTTATCCTCACAGGATAAGATCGAGGTGGCAATTGACTGCATGCACCACAAGGCTTCCGATTATATCGTGAAAAGTGAAACAGCTTTTGTCCGCCTACAAAAGACAATTACAACCATTTTCAGCTACAAAAAAATGGAAAAACAGTTGAACTGGTACATGGATAGGATGTAGCCAAAGTGTGAATGATGTAAAGAATTGCAGGAATTGTGTAACGTTTTCAAGGTCGAAGAGGCTGATCTTTGAATTGAAAATTTATTTAAACAAAAAATTATTAAAATGAAAAAATTAATGTTTTGTACAGTGATAGCATTTCTGATGTTGTCTACTATTCCCTCACAACTGAAAGCTGCTGAAGAAACTAAAACAGCACCAGCAACAACCACATTATCAGTTGAAACAACGGATGCAGTTCAGCTTGCCAGACTGGAAGAGATCAAAGCAATGGATTTGTCTTCGTTAAGCAGATCCGAAAAGAAAGAACTACGAAATGAAGTTAAAATGATCAAAAGTAACCAGGATGGACGTGGCAGAAGGTATCATAACGGAAGAGATTACGATGGCCGTCATGGTGGAGGAACTGTGTTTATTTACGGTGGAGGCGGATTGCTTCTGATAATCTTACTGATTCTTTTACTGTGAACAAGAATACAGTCAATTAAAAAGCACAAAAAAAACAAAGCTGTAAATTTAAAATTAACATAATAAAAAAATAAATTATCATGGGAAATTTACTATACGTGGTAGCAGTAGTATTGGTCATCTTATGGCTCATTGGATTTGTTGGATATGGAACAGGGGGCATTATCCACGTGCTACTTGTTATTGCAATAATTGCAATAATTCTTAGAGTCATTCAGGGAAGAAGAGTGCTATAGATGCAGAAAAGAACATTAGGCATCGTCGCTGTTGCCATTGGAATATTGATGATCATCTATACCGGATTCAATTATGTTACTACAGAAAAGGTGGTCGACCTCGGGCGGATCAAAATAAACGCTGAAAAAAATCATCCGGTCCAATGGTCGCCAATTGTTGGGGTAGTATTGCTGGTCGGGGGCATTTTAATTATGGTAACCGGTAAGAAAGGTTAGGTGATTTATTTAAAAGAGTTCCTTTTCTGAATAATTCCTGGACATTTGTGAAAAAAAAAGTTTCCAAAATAAAAAATTTTTTTAAGGTTTTTGGTCCGGGGGTGATCACCGGAGCGGCCGATGATGACCCCTCAGGAATTGCTACTTACACGCAAACCGGGGCCAGATTCGGCTATGGCCAACTATGGACCGTGGTAGTTATGCTGCCGCTCATGACAGCCATTCAGGAAGCCTGCGCGAGGATTGGCGCCGTAACCGGTCATGGTTTAGCGGCAATAATCAAAGCCAACTATAGCAAGAAGGTTCTTTATGGAGCAGTCTTGCTTGTAGTTGTTGCCAACACAATTAATATCGGCGCGGATATTGGCGCTCTCGCAGCTGCGGCCCAACTGATTATACCTGTCAATTTTGTCATTTTAATTTTAGGTTTTACGGTTCTGATTTTAATTTTAGAAATATTCACTTCTTATCGGGTTTATGCGCGTATTTTAAAATGGTTGGCTCTGACATTACTCGCCTATCCTCTCACTGTCTTTATAATTGACCAACCCTGGAAAACGATTTTAGTCGCTACATTTTGGCCGCATATAGAATTAAATTTTGAGTTTTTCTTCATTATTACCGGCGTCTTGGGTACCACAATCTCTCCTTACATGTTTTTCTGGCAAGCATCTGAAGAAGTGGAGGAGGAAAAAGAGCAGCATCTAACTCATCGATATGGAAGGCCTACCATTGGAGCTCCATTTATCAAAAATATGCGTATCGATAATTTCGTTGGAATGCTATTCTCTGAAATCGCGACTTGGTCAATCATTGTGGTTGCCGCCACAGTTTTACATCAGAATGGCCTTACGAATATCGAAACTGCCGCAGATGCAGCCAAAGCGCTGGAACCGCTTGTTCAGACTTTTCCTCATGCAGGCTTCCTGGCTAAACTAATTTTTGCTTCCGGCATCATTGGATTGGGTTTATTGGGTATTCCCGTATTATCAGGTTCGGCAGCTTATGCCTATTCAGAAGCATTTGGCATGAAAGAAGGACTCAATCTTAAATTAAAGAAAGCTCATGGTTTTTATGGCGTCATTACTATTGCAACGCTTATTGGTTTAATAATTAATTTTATTGGCATTAATCCGATTAAAGCACTGGTATTTACTGCAGTATTCAATGGTGTGGCTGCTGTTCCTTTAATTTTTCTGATTGCCAGAATTGCACGAAATCGAAAAATCATGGGCGATTACCGCAGTGGCTGGTTGTCTAATGGAGTAGTGTGGATCACCTTCGTGGTTATGCTGGCATCTGCGGTAGCTATGTTTTACACTTTAGCCCAGAAATAATCCGACCTTTTGGATTTGGCTCGTAATGGATTATAAATTGTTGAAAATATGTGGTGGCATTATCTATTGGTTTTTGTCGGATCTTTATTGTTTGATGTGGTACCTATTCCCTTTCCACCGGCTTTTACTATCATGGTTTTTTTACAGATCATGTTTAACTTAAATATTTGGTGGGTTATTGTAATTGGAGTGGTTGGATCAATTTTGGGAAGGTATATCCTTACGTTGTACATCCCTTATTTGTCCGGAAAGTTTTTTAAACATTCAAAGAATGAAGACATCGAGTTTCTTGGTAAAAAAATGAAAGAAAAAGGGTGGAAAAGCCAGGTGGCCATTGTGGCTTACTCCCTGTTGCCACTCCCCACTACCCCGTTATTCCTGGCCGCCGGTATGGCAAAAATTAAACCATTGTACATTATCCCTGCGTTTTTCATTGGTAAATTCACGAGTGATGCCATTACTGTCCATATAGGCAAATACGCATCAGAGCATGCCAAAAATATAATGGATGAAGCACTAAACTGGAAGTCAATTACAAGTTTAGTATTGGGGTTGATTCTTATTAGCGCCCTTTTATTTATTGACTGGCGTTTACTAATCCAAAAGAAAAAATTTCAGTTGAAATTTAAAATTTGGAAAGAGAGGAAGAGTATATCTTCAATCCAACATTAGAATGTGTGAATGATGTAACTTATGTTCAAAGTTATGTAACAACATAAGGAATAAACCGGCTTACATTTGAATTCAACTTCTAAATCATTTGATATGTCTCTACTTAGTATTTTAATTGCCATCATCGTCGTAGGTGTTCTTCTTTGGGTTATTAATACTTTCCTCCCAATGGATCATCAAATAAAAAGAATTTTCAATATCGTTGTTGTAGTTGCTTTAATTATTTGGCTTCTAAAGGCGTTTGGGCTTTTCGCCTACCTGACAAATATTTACGTTTAAACCAATACAATGAATCTTAAGAGAATTTTTGGGGCGCTCCTTACCCTTCTTGGAACAGGAGGCCTGATTTATGCAGCTATACTGTTTGTCAATGCATCAGGCAATACGCGGGATTTCAAATCACTTGTCATTTATGGTCTGCTTGGTCTTCTGTTTTTTATTGCCGGCATAAGTTTGGTGCGCACGACTAAGGACGAATCATGAGAAGAATAGCAGAATAAAGACTACCTTCGCCAGTAGAGAATTGCGGATTTTTCATCCCCGATTTAAACACTGAATTCCATGCAAATAACGGTAACCAGAAAAAAACAGATCTTTTCTCCTGATTCTACAAGGGTAATCGCCCGATTTTTATATTTGGATGATGAAAGGTCGGCTGATATAATAAGGAAGGTTTTGGCAATGCCGGAAGCG
>DATCHD010000089.1:0-10692 GCA_036508555.1 Prolixibacteraceae bacterium | reverse complement strand
GTTAATAATGATACGGACAAGATCAATCAGTTTTTCTCGCAATCGTTGGTGCAGTTTATCAGCAGCATTTTTACCATGATTGGAGCTGGGATATTCCTTCTTTCCATTAATCTTAAGCTCGGCTTGACGGCCCTGGCTCCTGCCCTTTTTCTTTGGTTTTTCACCAGGAGTATTTCGCCTTGGGTGAAGAACCGAAATGCTGTAAACATGAGGAGTACCGGAAGCCTGAGCGCTGAAATTCAGGAAAGCCTGAATAATTTCAAGGTAATTGTTGCATTTAATCGCCGTGATTATTTCCGTCAGAAATTTGCTGAAGTAAATAACGTGAACTATCAAAGCGCAGTGAATGCAGGCATTGCCAACAACATATTTACGCCGGTTTACGGTTTTTCCTCAAATATCGGACAATTGGTGGTGCTTGCTTTTGGCATCTACCTGATTTCTGTCGGGCAGTTTTCCATAGGTTTGCTCATCAGTTTCCTGGCTTATATTTCGCAGTTTTATAATCCACTGCGGCAGATTGCCTCGTTATGGGCTAACTTCCAGGTGGCTTTGGCTGGCTGGGACCGTATTTCTCAGATCCTTGTCATGGAAAATAACCTGAAGATACTTCCCCTTACCAGGAAAGTGGAGACCGCAGCCCTGTTGTCTTTCCGCAATGTTTCTTTTGCTTATACGCCCGGCAACGACATATTGAAGGATGTAAGTTTCGATCTGGAGCGAAGCAAAACGTATGCATTTGTCGGTCCGACGGGTGGAGGAAAGACCACAACTGCCTCATTGATGGCCAGGTTGTACGACCCGACGGCGGGCCAGATCCTTTTTTATGGCAAGGATATCAGAACTTTGGATTTTGACACCCGCACCGCTTCTATTGGTTTTATCCTTCAGGAGCCCTTCCTGTTCAGCGGCACAATAAGGGACAACATCCTTTACGGAAATAATCTTCACAAGGATATTTCGAATGAAGATCTTTCCAGGGTACTGTCTGATTCAGGACTGGACGGATTACTGGAACGTTTCGAGGGGGGGCTGAGTGCCGAAATCAGATCATCCGGCGATGGGATCAGCCTCGGTCAAAAACAGTTGATTGCCTTTATCAGGGCGGTATTGCGGAAGCCTAAACTGTTGATTCTCGACGAGGCGACTGCTAATATTGATACCGTCACGGAACAGTTGCTGGATGAAATACTGAAGAAACTACCGGAATGCACGACTAAGATTATCATTGCACACCGGCTTAATACCATCGAAAATGCGGATGAGATTTTCTTCGTCAATGCAGGCTCTATTACTAAGGCCGGATCCCTGCACGATGCTGTGAATCTGCTCCTTCATGGTAAGCGGGAAAGTTAGGTGGTGTTAAAATATTTTCTCATCGGTTTTATTTTATCGCATGTTAATTTAAATAAAAAAATATAAATTACGCGTTCAAAAATCTCAATGTATAAATTTTTACCAATTAACAAACTAAAGCGTCAAAAAACCATGAATTCATCCAGAAGAGACTTTATCAAATCAGCATCGATGATGGGTGCAGGTGCTGTATTCATTCCTAATCTTATGAGTTGCTCTCCATCCGGCAGATTGAATATCGCCGTAATTGGCGTGGGCGGCCAGGGGAAGAGTAACTGGAGCAAATGTATCAATCAGAAGGATTCCAAATGGAACGAGAATATTGTCGCCCTTTGCGATGTGGATGACAATCGCGCTGCTGACGCCTTTAAAGCCATGCCAAACGCAAAGCGATTCAAGGATTACAGGGTCATGTTTGACAAGATGCACAAGGAAATAGACGCTGTAATGGTCTGTACGCCTGATCATTCGCATTTTCCTGCAGCCATGGCAGCCATGGAATTGGGCAAACATGTGATAGTAGAAAAACCTCTGGCTCATAATATCTGGCAATTACGGACCTTGAAAAAGGCCGCGCATCATTATGGTGTCATCACCCAGATGGCCAACCAGGGTCATGCCACGAACGGCATCCGATGTATTAAGGAATGGTACGAGGCAGGATTGCTGGGAAATATTACCGAGGTGATCGCCTGGAACGATGGACCCGACTTCGGTTCGAATAAATATTTCAACAAACCGGAAAGTTTTCCACCGAAGGAAATGCCTGTGCCTGCCAACCTGGACTGGGATTTATGGGTAGGTCCTGCCGCTTTTAGGCCTTACAACGATGTTTATTTGCCGAAAACCTGGCGTAGCTGGTTTGATTTTGGCAACGGTGAACTTGGCGACTGGTGCTGTCATACGTTGGATGCGCCATTCTGGTCGCTCGATCTTGGTATGCCGGATGTAGTGGAAGCCGAATTTAAGACTCCGGTGCCGGACAACGGTTTCGTATCGGATAAGGCCATTATTCGATGGGATTTTCCTGCCCGCGGGAATAAGAGCCCGGTTAAGTTACGCTGGCATGAAGGCGGTATCAAACCGGAAATCCGTCCTGAATGGCACCTTGAGAAATTGGGAGGAAACGGCATGATCATGGTAGGCGACAAAGGATGTCTCATGACAGGTGGTCGTCCGAATGATCCACGCATCTTAATGCCGATGCCTGAGTGGGAAGAGTTCAAGAAGAAACTTCCTGAAAAGACTATTCCGAGAACCTTTGAGGAAAATCCGCAAAGGGAATGGATCGATGCCATCAAAAATGGCAAGACACCGGGCTCCAACTTCGATTACGCGACCCAATTAGTGGAAATGTCTCTGACAGGTGTGATGGCTCAGCGATTCAACACCCGCCTTGAGTACGATGCGAAAAACATGAAAGTGACCAATCATCCTGAACTGGATGCCTATATTAAGGAGCCAGCACGCAAGGGATGGGTACATGGAGAGGATCTCTGATCCTTACCAGGAAAGTTTAAGAACAGCTGTGGATTGTAAACTGAAACACGCGAAAAAAAGATTATTCAAATAGTAAGGTTAAACCTTTGTGAATTAATGTTGTCAAATAGTCAAATTTTTAAATTACGTAGTTATGAAAAAATTATTGATGGTGTTTTTAGTTACTATGGTAGCTGTGGGTTCCAGTTTTGCTCAACAACGTGGTGGTACTCCTGAAGAAAGACTTGCAAGAGAAATCGATGGTCTTACAACTGCATTGAGTTTAACCAAAGATCAGGTTGCCAAGGTAACCCCAATTATTATCGATGCGCAGAAGAAACGTTCTGATATGTTTACAAAGATGCGCGAAGGTGGCAATATGGATCGTGACAAAATGCGCGAAGAAAGTACCAAAATGCAAGCTGAAACTGACAAAGCGCTGAAAGCAGCTTTACCAGCTGAGCAGGGAACAAAACTCGATGCATTCCGCAAAAAACAGGCTGAAGAAAGAGCCGCCAGACAGAACAATTAAGAATTACTCTTTTCGAACAAGCTTAGAAACAGGTGTCGTGCGTATTACTCACGGCACCTGTTTTTTTGATGAATTTCTATGTTGCAGAAAAAGGTAGACCGGAATACCGGATAGTATCAAGGCTACCCCGATGGCTGCTTCACGGGGCCTGGTCATGGCTGTATTAAATATCAGGAAGATGCAAAAGAGGATAAAAATAATAGGAACAACAGGATATCCCCAGACCCTGTAAGGCCTGTAGGCATCGGGCATCTTGCGGCGCAGGATGAAGACGCCTAAGGTTGTAGCTCCGTAAAAAATAAACACCGCGAAGACCAACATGTCTGTCAACTGATCGAAGGTCCCGGACAACACCAGTACGCAAGCCCATATTCCCTGCCACAACAAGGAATTAGAAGGAACGTTGGCCTTGTTGATTTTGGCGATGGATGAGAAAAAAAGCTTATCCTTCGCCATCGCAAAATAAGGCCTTGCACCGGTGAGGATGCTTGCATTTGTGCAGCCCAGCGTCGTCAGCAGAATAAGGAGGGAGATGAAGAGAACGCCTCCTGAACCCCAGAAACTCCTTACTGCCTCAACAGCCGCGATCTGATTACCAGCCGCATGAATAGCCTCCAGCTGAGGTATGGATAAAAGAGTCAGGTAAGTGATATTGACCAACAAATAAATCAGGATGACGATGAAAACGCCTATCACAATTCCTTTTGGAATATTTGCATTCGGATTTTTAACTTCTCCCCCGATAAATCCCACTGAGACCCATCCCTGGTAGGCCCAGAAAGCGGCCAACATGGCCGTAAAAAAGGAAGAAACCGTGACGGATCCCTGTGTTAGATTACTAATATTCATATAGTTGTCGGGAGTCGCCTTCACATTACTCAACCCAAATACCACGATCACAAACAATCCCGTAAACACCATATACATGATTGCCCTGCTTACACCTGCTCCGGATTTCAGTCCGGAGATATTCAATGTGGTTAGTAGAAGAATCAATAAAATTGCCGTCAATTTTACCCCGAAATCCTGGAAAGGAAAGAATACCCCGCCAATTGAAAAATCCTGAAAGGAGGAAAATAAATGTGGAACAGGAATTATGCTATTAAGTGATTGGGCAAAAACATAGGCCAGCGAGGAAATCGTGGCTGTCTGAATCACCGTAAAAAGTGTCCAGCCGTAAATAAAAGCGAAAAAACGGTTGTAGATTTTCTTCAAATAAACGAACTCTCCGCCTGTATCGGCCAGCATGCCGGCAACTTCTGCATTACTCAGCGCGCCAAACATCGTGATGATCCCGCCAACAATCCAGGCTAACAATATCCATGCTGAAGAGTGAAGTTCTGCAGCCATCGGTGCAATCTTCTTATAAACTCCTGATCCAATGATATTTGCAATCACAAAAATAATTACATAACCCAAGCCAAGCGATCTGACCAGATTCCTTTGCTTACCCATAATTTCGCTATAATAGTTGATTGAAGGTCATAAAAATAATAAAATATCCCCCGCTTGGCCTCACTATGGGAATAAACATTAATTTGATATTATGAAACATTTAGCGAACTTTGGCATCAAATATTATTTATCAATTCAAACAAAATCCAAATGTCAACCTCCTCATTGAAAAGTACCTTGGCACTTTTATGCATGACTTTTATGTTATTTGCTTTTTCACAGGTGAATGCACAGTCCCTGAATGACATTGAAAAGGGACGGGTATCGTTACCTAACGGATGGAAGTTATCGCCAGTTGGAAAGCAGCTGCCTGTCGGAGATTTACCCCTCAACATCGCGGTAGCGCCTTCTGGAAAGATACTGGCCATAACCAATAATGGTCAGAGCGATCAGAGTATTCATCTGGTGGACACTGAAAAAATGCAATTACTCGATTCAATAATCATCGCAAAAGGGTGGCTCGGACTGAAATTTTCGAAGGATGGTAAATATCTCTATGCTTCCGGTGGAAATGACAACTGGATTATGCGTTATGAGATCAAAAACAATAAGATTGCGCCTTTCGATACCCTGGTAATCGGGAAACGCTGGCCGGAAAAGATATCGATTGCAGGTATAGCCATAGATGAAAAACAACAATTGCTTTATACCGTTACCAAGGAGAACAATTCACTCTATGTATTTGATCTTAAGACTAAAAAGGTAAAAAGCCAGCATCCACTTGGCGGCGAAGGATATACCTGCTTATTATCAGGCGACAATAAAACGCTCTACATTTCGTGCTGGGGTTGTGATAAAATCATTGCATTTGACACCGAAAAACAGACCATCAGGGGCTCTGTTCCTGTCGGGGATAATCCTAATGACCTGTGTATCACCCGAAACGGTAAATACCTGTTTGTCAGCAATGCCAACGACAATTCCGTTTCAGTCATTTCAACTGAGCAAAACAAAGTCGTGGAGGTACTGAATTCAGCACTTTACCCCGACTCCCCGTCCGGATCCACTGCCAACAGCGTGGCTTTGAGTGAAGATGAGAAAACGCTATATATTGCCAATGCCGATAACAATTGCCTTGCCGTCTTCGATGTTAGCAATCCCGGTAACAGCAAGAGCAAAGGTTTTATTCCTACCGGATGGTATCCTACCTGCGTCAGGCTGGTCAAAAACACCATTTTTGTCACGAACGGCAAAGGTCTGACCTCCAAGGCCAATCCTTTTGGACCGAGCCCGTTAAGCAAAGAGGAAGAAGTAGTGCGTCACGCTGATATCAAGAACACAAAAGTTCAATACATTGGCGGACTTTTCCTTGGCACACTTCAGTCCGTGCAAGTACCGGATGAAAAACAGCTGAGTATCTATTCTCAGGCGGTTTATAAAAACACGCGTTATTCTAAAGACAAAGAACTGACCAGCAACGGCGAGAAAGGCAATCCGGTACCGACAAAAATCGGAGACAAATCTCCAATTAAGCATGTTTTCTATATCATCAAGGAAAACAGGACGTACGATCAGGTTCTGGGAGATATGAAAGAAGGAAACGGAGATCCCTCGCTGGTTTTATTCGGAGAAAAAGTCACGCCCAACCAACATAATCTTGCCAGGCAATTCGTGGTGCTTGACAACTTTTATGTCGACGGCGAAGTAAGTGCAGACGGGCACAACTGGAGTCTGGGCGCTTATGCAACCGATTACCTCGAGAAGAACTGGCCAACCAGCTATGGTAACAGAGGAGGATCCTATCCGGGTGAAGGGGAGCGGAAAATTGCCAACGGCAAAAATTTCATCTGGGATATGTGTAAGAAAGCAGGAGTTTCTTATCGCACTTATGGCGAATTTATTTCTGACAGAAAGACTCCCAACCTTGCGTCTTTGGAGGACCATTTCTGCAAAGAATATACAGGATGGGACATGGCAACACGGGACACCGTGCGTTTCCATCAATGGAAGCATGACTTCGATGTACTTCTGGCTCAGAATAAAGTCCCGGCACTGAATACCTTGCGATTCGGCAATGACCACACGGAAGGATTAAGGGTTGGCAGGCCAACTCCAAAAGCCCATGCAGCGGATAACGATCTTGCAGTGGGTCTTTTTGTGGAGTATCTCAGTTATTCCAAAATATGGAATGAATCACTGATTATCATTGTGGAGGATGATGGTCAAAACGGTCCTGACCATGTGGATGCCCACCGGTCCACAACTTATATTGCCGGAGGATTTGTGAAGCAGGGTTTTGTCGACCACACCATGTATTCTACCAGTTCGGCCCTCAGAACGATTGAACTTATATTAGGTCTATCTCCTATGAGTCAATATGATGCTTCAGCTGAACCCATGTGGAGATGCTTCTCCACCTCCGCTACCCATCCGCCTTTCAAGGCAGTGGCAAATCTGGTTGATTTGAATCTTAAAAACTTGGCAGTCAATAAATTATCTATGCTGAGTGAAAAATTTGATTTCAGCAAGGAAGACCGGATACCCGATAAACAATTCAATGAAGTGATCTGGTCGGCCATTAAGGGTAATGACATTCCATGTCCTGCACCAGTTCGTGCAGCATTCGTATCATCTGGAAAGGAGGGCGATGATGATTGAAAACAAGAACATCTCCTGTCAGAGCCCAAAAATCGGGCATGCGGCTAATTAGTTCAGCCTTCGGTAGTAGTTGCAGCGTTAACCAGGTCATCTATTGAGACCTTACGGCTGATATGCCCCAGCAGGTGCTCCAGCTCTTCCGCGCGAAGCATGTCTCTTACTTCGGCGTGCGCCTCGGCAATCTTCAAAGCAATTCCCCTGGAATGGAGATTCTGGTAAAGTTTCTTGATCAATTCCGCGCCTTCGGTATCTACATAAGGGGAGGTACTGAAGTCCCAGATGACACATTTAAGTGTTTCTCCGGAAGCGAGTACTTTTGCGAGAATGCCAATTCTTATATTTTCGACATTAAAATACAAGATTGAAGCCTCAACTCTCAGGAGTAATAACCCGGGTATCAATTCATTATCAGGATGACGGCCAATATCGGTATATCTTTTCGTACCCTGAACGCGCCCCAGGAAGGCAATGTGCGGATTTGAAACCGCTATTAAAATCAATACCACAGAAGCGATTGCTGCCAGAACGACTCCCTTGAGAATCCCAAATACCAGGACACCTGAGAGGGCGATCATGGCTACACTGAATTCCATCCGGCTAATCCTCCAGAGCCGCTTCAATCCTTTTATATCGATGAGTCCGCTGATGGCAAAGAGTAATATTGCTGAAAGAACGACATCTGGTAAATTTTTCAGCAATCCTGTCAGGAACAACAGGCATAATCCGATGGTAAGGGATGCGAATACCAGCGAAAGAGGCGATTTTGCGCCCGCTTTGCTGTTGATTGCAGATTGGGATAAGCCCCCGCTGATTGGAAATCCCTGACCGAAAGCGGTGGCTGCATTGGCTGCTGCCAGGGCGAGAAGCTCCTGACGGGAATCTATTTCGTAACCGGCTTCATTGGCAAGGGTCTTCGCCGCGGAAACACTTTCGATATAGGCGAGCAGGAAACACGCAAATGCCAAGGGGATAATACTGTCTATTTCCGCGATCGTCATGGTAGGAATTTTCCATTCAGGCAATCCTTTTGCAATTTCGCCGGTCAGGGCAAAACCTGAATGGAGGAGCGCTGTGTTGGAGATAACCAGTATGGAGGCGATGACCAGGATGATCGATACCGGCCTTCCTGGTAAGATTTTTTTGCTTGCTATAAGAAAGAGAAGGGAAAGAATGCCGAAAACCAGGACAATCGGATTGGTTTCAGGCAGATGACTGATCAGTGAACCTGCCCGGTCAAAGAATCCAGTACCTCCGCTTACCACTCCGAAAAATTTGGGGAGTTGAGTCAGGGCAATGGTGAGCGCTGCACCCGCTTTAAATCCCAGGAGTACGGATTCACTGATAAAATTAACGAAGTTGTTGAGTCTCAGGAACCAGGCGAGGAGACTGATGACGGCCACCAAAAGAGCCGTCAGGGATGCAATTCCGATCAAATGGATCGCGCTCTCTCCGCTCATGGTCGCCAGGGCAGTTCCTATCAGCAGTGAAATGGCGGAGGTAGGTCCGACAGCAAGGTGCAGCCCTGTTCCAAAAACGGCATAGAACAAACCGCCAATCAGATAACCATAAATTCCGTATTGAACAGGCAGTCCGGCTAATGAAGCATAAGCCATGGAAACAGGGATAGCATAAGCAGCAAGCGTAATTCCTGAAAATGCGTCACTCCTGAGATCTTTCAGGCAATAACTCTTCAACCATTGGGAAGGAGGGAAATAATTGCTCCACATGGAAAAAACTATGAGAATATAAGAGGATACATCATCAGCAGCTATCTTTGTTTTGATACCTCGTCAGCTCTGCTGCGAGGTAGTTCATTTGGAACTACACAAGGTGAATTTTTGTTTAAAAGATGTCTTAACGAACATGCTACCTCTGTCCCCTTGTTCACCTTGACGATATTCACCGCCTGGACCATTGCCTCTCATACCGCCAGACATTCCTCCGCTGCGTCCGCCTCCCCGACTGCCACCCCCGCTGCGACCGCCACCGAATGAACCATTCATATTGCCTCCCATACCTGATGGTCTACCCCCGGTACTTCCGCCCGATGGGCGTTCAAGTGCGTTGACAGTGATATTCATGGTAATCAGTTCATGTAGATTTTTCAAATTGGAAGCAAAAAATTCCTTCAGCGGAATAGCAATTTCATAGATGATGTGCTGGGTATTATCGGCACCAATTGCAATGCTGATATTCTCCCTGTTGTTTAAGGCCAATTCTGAAATATTAGATTTAAACCCTTTACAGGAGACCTTTGTCATTTGTAACTGATAAATTTTAATAAAGTTGTCAGCCGCTTTTTCTTTCTCAAAATTATTCTTACTCATTCTTATTCCCATCACATTCACCCCGGGAAACATAATCTCAGATTTAAACTTTTTCTTATTCTCTTTTGACGACAATCCAATGGTCCAACCCGCGCTCATGAGCTTTTTCATTCTTATCTCGTCATTTACCGTAAAGCATAAATATAAATTATCCTTATCATTACCAACGGCATACATTATTCCGCTGATATCGTCATAAAAATTAAGCGGCTTCGTCCATTCGGTGTCGTTACCATCAATTATAACCGGGTATGAGATCCACCTGGCTTTTGAAACATCTCCCTGCGAAAATAATTGCATCGAAGGTAAGATCAATAATAAACAGAATAAGATGAGGTGCTTCATGACGAAATTGAATATCCCTCATTTGACCTTGCACATTATAATTAGTTTAATGGATGATCAGTTAATTATTGGGAAAGCCGAAAGTTGTTTCTCATTTCCCCTTCTGCTCAGAAGTTATCAGATGTATTCTGGGTTGAGAATGGTGGATTTTGGCACCATACTTCAAAAAACACCCACCACAATGGGAGGGTTGATTTAACCCTGCCAATAGTATCGAATGAGGGTCAGTTTTCAAAAACTTGGCGTGAACTTGGCGTGTCAAAAAAAAGACACCCACAAATTACTTGTAAGTGCCTGATTATCAATGTGACCCTGGAGAGACTCGAACCCCCAACCTTCTGATCCGTAGGAAGTTACTTCAAGTTTTTAAACGGCTGAATTTTAGTTATTTATAATGGGTATATTTTGTCTTACAAAGAATTTACAAAGACCACTTTTCAACCCTCTGACAAAAGTACTGATCTTTTGCCTAAAATTTCCCCCGTTTTTAATCTACCTCCTGGCATTTCGATCAACAATTTTTATCAGGTTGTACAGCTCAACAACATCGTCCAATCTCAAATCAAAATCATCGAAAAGGGGATTTAAAGAGTGACATTT
>DATCHD010000088.1:0-9329 GCA_036508555.1 Prolixibacteraceae bacterium | reverse complement strand
ATTCAGGCTAACGAGAAGAATCCCGAAGGAAAGATTCACATTGTTGCAGGATTAAATTCAGATCATCATCCCGAAATAAGGATTGCGGATAACGGTCCTGGCATACCTGCGGAAATAATGGATCAGATTTTTGTGCCATTTTTTACTACAAAAGAAAACGGATCGGGAATTGGGCTCAGTCTCTCCCGGCAAATCATGCAACTTAATGCAGGGACTTTACAGGTACATTCAGTACCCGGCACAGAGACCACTTTTTGCATGATTTTTTCTCTGTCATCCAACCGTATTAGTATTCCATTGTAATCAATAGTAAATTTAACAGAAAGGCGGAAACAAGTATTTGCGACCACCAATCTGGCAGGAATATCTTGTCCACTGAAATAAATATTTATCTTGCAGTATGAATTTCAAAACATTCAGGTTATGCGACGAAGTGATTTTTTTAGAAAATTAGGCGCCGGTGCTTTGGTATCCGGGATAGCAATGCCTTTGTGGGCAGCGACCGGCAGCAGCCATCCAGATCATGTGGCCTTTGTCGAGAACCGATGGAAGAAGGAAGCAAGTTATGACAAATTCAAGAAGAAATTTGTTCTACTTTTTCTTTTTATTACCTCCATATTATGCTTGCAAGCCCATGCCTCTGGCACAAAAGATGGCTGGCTTGGGGAAGTAAAAGGAGGTGTCCGGATTCAAAAAGCCCAAAAACTCTATTGGGAAAATGGATTTGCTTTGGATTTTACCAGTTCTAAAATAGCAGATAGACGAATTCATCTGGGAGTGAATTATGTTACGACCAGGCTGGGAAGCGCGATAGGCTCCAATGCCATCAAACAGGATAATTTCCTGATAAGTACGGGTTACTATTTTCGTCATCAAAAACAATTACAGCCGTTTACATGTCTAAACATTGGGTATTTTCATGCTGATTATGAGTATGCGATTTTTGACATTTTACCTAACAAAGCCTTCCTGTTTTCAATAGATGCAGGATTGTCCTATGAATTTAATGCGCCCTTTTCGATCAGTTTAAGTGCCGGATATAATTTAGATACCGGTACCGGATCTGTCGGACCAGGCACTTTGTATCCCGTTTTTTACCAGATGAGTATTTACTATACCTTGCTAAAAAAAAAATGAGATGACAACTAAAAATATATTTTTTCGACTACCGGTAATTTTTCTACTGTGCTTTTCTGCCTGTTCCAAAAGCCCTGATATCAACAATGCAACGATGCTGGACGGGGATCAGATTTTTGATCCATCACTCTACAATCCAGCCCAATACCTGGTATCAGTCGCCATAGAAAACCCTGGTACTGCTCAAAAAAACACTGCTGTAGTTATTGCTGTTCATGGTTATTCGGCATCTACTTTTGAATGGGATGAATTTCGGAACTACTTTAAAGCAAATGACAAAATTCTGGTTTCACAAGTCCTTTTGGGAGGACATGGCCGTACCTATGAGGAATTCAAAAAATCAACCTGGGAAGACTGGCAGGAACCAATCATGACTGAATACAATGCCCTCCGGGCCAAAGGATATACGAACATCAACTTTGCTGGATCTTCCACTGCCTGTCCATTGGTGATGGATCTGATTAAAAAAAGTAAAATCGGAGTTAATGGCATGAAACATATCTTTCTGGTTGATCCTATTGTTATACCATCAGATAAATTGCTGACCCTTATCGGACTCGTCGGACCGATGATGGGCTATACGGAAACGCCAATGACTCCAGCTGAAGAGGGCCATTATTATCATTTCCGGCCACAGGAAACGTTGAAAGAATTATTGAATTTGATTGAAAAATCGCGCAAAGACCTACAGCAGGGATATAATCTGCCTGCAGGCATTCGGTTGAAAGTATATAAGTCGATCAAAGACCCTTCCGCGAATGCAGTAAGTGCCGTGCTGATATACAAAGGGCTCAAAAACAGTGATGGATCAAACATAGATGTCGAAATGATTGATTCAGAACTCCACGTAGTGACCAGACTAAATGGACGTGAGAACATTACGCAACACGATCGGGATATCCAAACTCATGTTTTTGACGACATGTATAAGATTCTTATGCAATTATGAAAAAACCAAAAGCCTTCTTTGTATTTCCATTGGTTCTGGGTAGCATGCTTTCTTTGCTAAATTTGGGTTGTAGAAAAAATGCTGAAGATCCTTTATTGCCTGATACGCTTGGGAAGGTAGAGGTATATGCACATCGGGGAGCAAGAAGCTATGCCCCGGAAAATTCAATTCCTGGCTATACCAGCGGACTTGCCATCGGAACAGACTGGGTAGACATGGATATCGTGATGTCTAAAGACGGGGAGGTGGTAGTATCCCACGATATCAGGATTCAGCCTGATATCGTGAGGGGATCGGATGGAAAATTCATCACCGAAAGGAAACTTGTCAAAACATTGACGCTGGATGAACTCAAAAAATACGATGTTGGCCGTATGAATTTAACCAGTGCCTACAGTAAATTTTTCCCGGCTCAACTAGGCATGGATGGCGTAACCATGCCCACCCTGCGTGAAGTGATCCATTTTGTAAACGGTAAGACTGGTAGAAAAGTCGGCTTTCAGATTGAATTTAAAACCGACCCCGAGCACAATGACTGGACCTTTACTCCTGCCGAATTTGCCGCGGCCTTATATAAAATCCTGAAGGAAGAGAACATTGTAACTATATGTGAAATTCAGTCGTTCGACTGGCGATGCCTTTATGAAATTCAGAAACTGGATCCCCGGATAAAAACAGCTTATCTAACCGAATGGGACAATTACCCGGGCACACCTTACAGCTTCTTTGATCCGGATCCCGTAAAAGCCGGACTGTGGACAGGCGGAATATTGGTAAAGGACCACAAGAATTCGATTCCCCAAATGGTCAAAGATATGGGCGGTACTTGCTGGGAACCTGAAGATGTCGAGCTAACAAAGGCAACGCTGGATGAGGCTCATAGACTCAGACTGAAGGTTGTGGTTTGGACATGGCCTGAACACAGCGGCACTACCTTTGATGTGAACCTTGTTTCCAAACTAATCGATTGGGGGGTAGATGGAATCATCACGGATGACCCGGGAATGCTTATTTCAATGCTTGCGGCCCGAAACTATTCTTTGCCGACAAGGTATTGATTTTAAGAGTGATAAAGCATTTTTTGTTGAATCAGTTTTCTTCCCGATTCCTCCAGATGTATTATTAATAGCACTGGCCGGTCTTACGGTCAGTTTTGCAAAATGCTGATGAATGGAGGTTCTTTCAATGGCAGGCAACTGCTGGGAAGAAAAACCATTGACCTGATGCGAACGAACCAGATCGGAGATTTTGAAGTTTGGGAAAGGAAAAGCATGTTTGGACTGGGTTTCGAACTCATTACGGAAAAGAGCACTTCCATTTGTCCTGGTTCCGTGGGTTCATTTGGCTGGGGTGGAGCTTTTACCACGTGGTATGTGGTGGATCCTTTGGAAGACGTGTTTGGTACCGCAGGTCATTCCCAATAAGTTTTATCAGAGTTTATTGGTTTATTCACATTAAAAATCTAAATTTATAATCTCAAAAGAGACCTTTTATGCGATATTATCTTGGCATTGAAATCGGAGGAACTAAATTTCAGGCGGTTATTGGCGATTCCAGGGCTAAAATCGTCGACCGGTATCGTGCCAATGTTGAAAGAAATCTTGGTGGGGCAGGTATCAGGGAAGAAATCAAAAAAGCGATCACCACTCTGAACAAATATAAACCGGTAGCCATTGGGGTAGGTTTTGGCGGTCCTGTTGACTTTGAGAATGGGAAAATCTGCACTTCACATCAAATTTCAGGATGGAACAATTACCCACTTGCCTCCTGGCTTGGAAAATTAACCGGACTTCCCGTACAGGTTGATAACGATGCCAATACTGCTGCTCTGGCCGAAGCGCTAATAGGCAGCAGCAAAAAAGC
Source organism: Prolixibacteraceae bacterium (assembly GCA_036508555.1). Taxonomy (GTDB): domain Bacteria; phylum Bacteroidota; class Bacteroidia; order Bacteroidales; family Prolixibacteraceae; genus CAINVV01. The sequence continues at coordinate 5,380 of DATCHD010000088.1, read as the reverse complement.
AAGACGCATTTTCTATGTTACCCTGGGCAGCGGAATGGGAGGAGGCATGATTTTAAACGGACAAATTTTCCATGGGGAAAAACCGGGCGAAGCAGAAATAGGCATGATGCCTTTCGATCGTAATTCCAATACAATGGAATCTCAATGCTGCGGTTGGAGTGTGGACAATAAAATCCATGAATTTGCCAGAGCGAATCCGACGAGCGCAATTGCAAAACTTACAAAGGGCATGAGCGGAGGAGAGTCAAAATATCTATCTTCAGCCATTGCGGAGGGCGATAGCGGGGTTCTTAAAATTCTTGATGAAACAGCCGACAATATTGCCTTTGCTCTTTCTTATGTAGTTCTGCTGTTTCATCCCAAAGTCATCATAATCGGGGGAGGACTCTCTCTGATTGGAGCCCCCTTGTTCAAAAGGATTAATGAATCCTTGCCAAAATATGTGGTGAAATCATTTCACCCTGTACCGGAAGTAAAAATCGCAGAACATGGAGAAGATGTTGTATGTATTGGAGCACTCCTTCTGGCGCAACAGGCTTTCAAAAAAACAAAATAATAAACTGATACCCTGAACCTGAATGTTATGGAAAAATGGATGAAAAATTATGTGGATAGTCTGAATCAGACCTTGAATAGTCTTCCGTTTGATAAAATAAACGATATTATAAACGTACTGATTAAGGCAAATCAAGAGAAAAGGCAAATATTCGTTTTTGGCAATGGAGGAAGTGCCGCAACATCCTCTCATTTCATTACGGATTTGGGCAAAGGGGCTTCTGATCTGCTGCCCAATCGTTTTCGTTGCCTCTCTTTGAATGACAATTCGGCCTGGATGACAGCTGTTGGAAATGACTACTCTTACGATGATGTCTTTCTTTGCCAGTTAAAAAATCTTGCACAACCGGGTGATGTAGTTTTAACCATGAGCGTAAGCGGCAGTTCGCCTAACCTGGTAAAAGCATTTGAATGGGCAAAAGAATACGGACTGGAAACCATCGCATTGATTGGCGGGAAAAAAGGAAAATTGTCTGAGATTGCAAAGCACGTTGCAGTGATAGATTCAAAACATTACGGAATTGTTGAAGATGCACATATGGTCATATCCCACCTGATTTGTTATGCATTTATGGAACACCCGGAAATAACAACATAGTACATTAACCAGCCTCAGAAATAAAAAAACTAAACTATCAGCTTTTAAAAACTTAAATGAGAAGAAAATGAAAAAAATGACTGCAGTTGTTGCGCTTATGGCGGTTTTTACACTGGCCGTATGTTTGATTATCCTCGGATCTGTTTCGATCGAACTAATGGCCAAATTAAAAATAGATGGGGGTCAGTTTGGAACGCTCATCATGGGTCTGTTTCTGACAAGCTGCATCGTTCAGCTTTTTATTGGTCCCCTTGTTGACAAGATTGGCTATAAACCTGTTGCCATTTTAGGCTTTACTGTAACCAGCCTTAGTATGTTCATGCTCGCATTTGCCCCCGATTTTGCTGTTGCCCTCGTTGCATGTATTCTATTGGGAATAGGTGCAATGTCATTGAATACCGTTGGAAATACCCTTATCCCGGTTGTACTTTTTGAAGGCAAAGATCCGGCCCGTGCGAGTAACTTTGGAAATGGGTTCTTCGGTGTCGGATATATGTTAACTCCGTTACTTGTTGTTTTTATCCTCGAAGGATTGCATCTGAGCTACGCTGTAGCCCTCAGCGCCATTGGCATTCTTTCTCTCATTTTTCTGCTGTTTGTTTTTTATACCAGGTTCCCGGATGTTTCGCCCGGATTTAAATTTTCAATGGCCTTGAAAGTACTCACTAAACCTGCGGTAATAGTTGCAGCTCTTGCACAATTTTGTTACACCTCCCTGGATTCAACAATGGGAACATGGATCAAAAAACTCATGGAAGAGCTATATATTGCTGATTCAGTTGATAATCCTGCTGTAAAAGCAGGACTTGTGCTTAGCCTTTTCGGTATAGCCATGATGGCTGGAAGATTTCTATCTTCTACCATCAAAAATTTAACAGCCATGGGTTCAAAAGTGCTTATTTTGACGTCTGCTATTTCAGTTCTGGCAATTGTACTCATGATTACTGCCAATAGCCCGTTTGGCGGCATTGTTGCAGTTGTACTGACCGGACTAGCCTTTGGCCCCATTTTCCCAACCATCCTTGGCATCACATTTGCGAAGTTTGATAAGAGCCTGTATGGCAGTATCTTTGGCGTTGTCTTTGCGTTTGGTTTGCTGGGCGGAACATTTGTACCCAAATTTATCGGTAATCTCAGCGTAGGATCCACAGTACAGCAGAGCTTGCCAATTGCAGCCATTATTGCCGGTCTGCTACTGGTTATTTCACTGTTCATCGGCAGAATTGGAAAACCGAAAGAATTGTGATTCAACTGTATGTAAATTGTAAACGATATAATTGCAAAAAAATAGTTGATAAAACTATTATCAACTATTTTTTGCAATTATATCTACAAAACAGGATTCAGGTTTTCAGGCAAATTTAAACCTGAGTGGTCATTCACACTTATGGCAGTGGTTTAACCATGATATTCTTGAAATACACGATACTTTTTGGATCGTGGCCCTGTAGAGCGAAGGTTCCTGTTGCGATTTTGCGTTCCGGATGACCTTTGTATTTTACACCTGCAGGCTCAATGTAATCAACCACAGTTTTACCGTTTAACTTAATGACAATGTGTTGGTCAACTACAATAATGTCCATTGTAAACCACTCGTAGTCTTTGGTAGGAACTTCTCTCAGGTCCTGAACATCATATAATCCTCCTGTTCTCTTCCAGTCGGAATGAGAGTTGTTAACCTGAACTTCATAACCTTTATCCGGGAAACCAGCTTGCTGGAACAGGGTAGAAAAATAGATTCCGGAATTTGCACCTGTCTCAGTCATGACATCGGCTTTTAACTCGAAGTTCTTGAAAAGGTGGTTTTGAACAGGGCCATCATAGTACAAATGGCTGCGGACACCATGCACAACAATTGCACCATCCTTCACTGAGAATGTTCCTTCTTTTTCACTGAATTTCCAATTATTCAGAGTTTTACCATCAAACAATGACACAAATCCTTTTGGGAGTTTGGCTTTTTTCACTTTTGGTGCTCCATAACTTTGAAGGCAGACAACAACAAGCAGTAAGGCGAGAAGTTTTTTCATGTGTAAATTAATTAATTGAATTATTGATTATTACTATGTACTCACAGTGCATCCACTGACAGTTTCATACGAATATGTCTAATTTTTTTGGCCGTGCGGAACCCTCAATCCGTCAGCTGGCGGAATCTTCCTTTACGAGCTTTTGTTCATCAGGGTTTCAAATTTGCGACCCATCCGCTACCTTTTCCCCAATACAAAGGGCAGCAGGGAGTCCCCCTTCCTCATACCTGAAAACATTTACGAAGTTAATTATTTTTTCAATTACTTTATATGCGTTCCTGAAAGTTTGCCTTTTGGAATGGCAAATTGATTACAATGACAATACAAAAATTGGTAATTGGAAAGTTGCAGAAAAAGTACTGCCTTCATAATCGTTCAATCCTGTAAAGTCGCCTAAAATATCATTCATATTTCCTTCCCCGTCCAGTTCGACCGGACGTTCGGGAGTAATGCATCCTACAGTCCCCTGAAAGGTTCGAAATCGAATTTACGTTCCGGAACCATCCTCGACCGACATGGAGCCGGGACCTACATGCTTCCACCCTGTCAGATCTTTACCATTGAATAACTGGCGCCATCCAGTTTTGAGATCTTTTTTCTCAGGCGTATTTGTTTGTTGAATGCCAGCAAATCCGGAATATACCAGCAGCAACAGGTCTTGTTCCATTTGGTTATGCCGTAGGAATATAAATATCAAACGTTGCTCCTTTATTTAATTCGCTTGTTGCGGTAATGATTCCGTTGTGATTCTCTACTATTTTTTTTACGATGGCAAGTCCGATTCCTGTGCCAGCATATACATCTTTTCCGTGAAGTTTTTGGAACACCTCAAAAATGCGTTCGCTGAATTGGGGCTCAAAACCGATGCCATTGTCTTTGATGGTGATATGGCAATAACTTTTTTCGGGTGAAAGCTTCCCGTTGCTAAATTTACCGTCTTTTACTATACGGCTATTTATTATTATGTGTGATGGTATGTCGGGTTGTGAAAATTTGAGTGCATTACTTATGAGGTTATACATGAGCTGGCGAAACTGAAAAGTGATGATGTGTGCAGGACAGAGTTCCGTGGCTTCGATGGTTGCGTGTTTTTCCAGAATGGTATCTCTTAGTTCGGTTTTTACTTCTTCTATAATTGCACTGAGGTCTATTTTTTCAAACTTGTGACCGGTGGTGTTGATGCGGGAGAAGGCAAGTAAATCGTCGATGAGTTGCTGCATTCTTCCAGCTGCTAATTGCATTCGCTGAAAATTATATTTGCCTGTATCGGATAGATTTTTATTTTCATTGTCGAGTATAATAGAGACAAAAGTCTGTATTTTTCGCAGTGGCTCCTGCAAATCGTGACTTGATATATAAGTGAAAGCCAGCAACTCCTTGTTGGCAATGATTAACTCTGCTGCCCGTTTTTCTTTCTCTTCGTTTTGAAAAGCAAGTTCTTTGTTGGCAATGATTAACTCTGCTGCCCGTTTTTCTTTCTCTTCGTTCTGAAAGGCAAGTTCTTTGTTAGCAATGCCCAACTCTGCTGCCCGTTTTTCTTTCTCTTCGTTTTGAAAGACAAGTTCTTTGTTGGCAATGATTAACTCTGCAGCTCTTTTTTCTTTTTCATCATTTTGAAAGACAAGTTCTTTGTTGGCAATGATTAACTCTGCTGACCGTTTTTCTTTCTCTTCGTCTTGAAAGACAAGTTCTTTGTTGGCAATGCCTAACTCTGCTGCCCGTTTCCCTTTTTCTTCGTCTTGAAAGACAAGTTCTTTGTTGGCAAGACCTAATTCTGTTGCCCGTTTCCCTTTCTCTTCTTTTAGAAAGACAAGCTCTTTGTTAGCAATAATTAATTCTGTTACCAGTTTTTCTCTCTCTTCTTTTTGATAGGCAAGTTCTTTGTGAGCAATGACTAATTCATCCTCTTCCATTTCTTTTATTTTAATCATAATTCTGTCTCAATAAAGTTGTTTTTTCAATGATTCTCTAAATAATCAAACTGTTTTGCACTGTGATCACAAAATTTTTCCTGGTCGGTTGTGAAATATTTTCTTGTACTATAAGTGCAAGCGATTGTTGAATTATTTTTTTGAATTGTGAAAATTCAGATGGCTTGCGAATGAAATATTGTGCCCCGTTTTGGCAAAGCTGGTTCACAACTTCTTGCTCAAAGGAGGTAGAGAAAATGATTACAGGAAGCTGATTCAGCTTTTTG
>DATCHD010000087.1:0-38035 GCA_036508555.1 Prolixibacteraceae bacterium | reverse complement strand
GCCGTTTTCTTCCCGATGCCGGGCAGTTTTGCGAACTCAGTCACGGCATTTTCCAGTAGTTTTGACGGAAATTGGTCTAAATTCATAAGGCTATTTCTTCACGCTCATCTCTTCTTTCTTAAACCGGAAGGGCAGCAAAGTATCGATTCCTTCCATTACCAGGATAGCCGAACTCCCGTCCAGGATGATTTCGATGGGTTTTCCACTGCGATCTTCGTATTCGGCAATGACCTGACGGCAGCCCCCGCAGGGTTTGGCAAAGGCTTCAGGCAGCCGGTCGTTGGAAAGGGCCGTTACTGCAAGTGCAAGGATGGCAACATCCGGATACTTCGATGAGGCATAAAAAAGGGCGGTTCTTTCGGCACAGAGTCCGGAGGGATAAGCAGCGTTTTCCTGGTTGTTTCCCGTGATGAATTCACCATTTTCGAGCAGTACTGCGGCACCGACCCGATAACCCGAATAGGGGGCATATGCCCGCCTGGCAGCTTCCCGGGCCATGAGAATCAGTTCTCTGGAAATTTCAGGGAGTTCATCCAGCGACTGGTAACTCCTGACTTTGTATTCAAGTTGTATCTCCTTCATTTCTGTCTCTGTTTTGCTATCTCAAAAGTAAGCATATTCCTTTACTTTGTTAACTTTGGAGCAAACATAAGCTGATGGATAGAGTGTTTAGTCGGGTTATATTGATTCAGGGTTTGCTTCTTCTGGTTGCAAATGTCCTCCTAGCCGCTCCTGGTAAGATGAGCAGACAGGAGTACATAGATAAGTATGCGAGATTAGCGGTGCAGGAGATGATCGATTTCCATGTTCCGGCGAGTATCACCATGGCCCAGGCCTGCCTCGAATCTTCTGATGGCAATTCGGAATTGACCCGGCAGTCCAATAACCATTTTGGCATCAAATGCAAGAATACCTGGACCGGACCTACCGTCAGGCACAATGATGATGAGGCTAATGAATGTTTCAGAAAATACAGAACATCGGAGGAGTCCTTCCGCGATCATTCCAGTTTTATCACGGCCAGTCCTAGATACAGTTTCCTTTTTAAGTATGATATCCGGGATTTTAAACGCTGGGCCCATGGGCTGAGACAGGCTGGATATGCGACAGATCCTGCCTATCCTGCCAAACTGATCAAAATCATCGAAGATTTTCGTTTGTACGAACTGGATCAGCTGGATTGGAAATATGTCAAGGCACCGGAGAAGAAACACTCCATCTTTGGCTTCCTGCGTAAGAAACCTGCAGATCAGAACCTGCAAGTGGCATCTGGATATAAACTGCGTCCTATCGAAAAACGTAACAAGAGAAAGACTTTCATTGCCATCGAAGGAGATGATTATGCCAGGATAGCCGAGGAGGTCGGAAAGAAAGACTGGCAGATTTATAAATACAACGATGCCCAATCAGGCGATGTTCCCGAAACAGGTGAACCGGTTTACCTGCAAACCAAACGGTCGAAAGCGCCAAGGGGTAACGATTTCCATCAAGTGCAGAAAGGCGAGACCCTCCGCTCGATTTCACAGTGGTACGGTGTTAGACTCCAATCATTGAGGAGGATGAATAATCTTCCGGATTCGGTCGAAGTGGCACCGGGTATGCAGTTGTCGTTAAGGAAGAGGGTAAAATAGAGTACCGTCATTCCGGACTTGATCCGGAATCCCCCGATTATAGCTGCCATGCTGCCATCCCTCGTTTCAAACGAGGGATCGCGGCGCTGGATGAATGACGCAGTTCATATTAGGGCTGAACGTCTGGCAATCAGAGGGCGATATAGGATTCTACATTTGGAAAACCTCTCAGAAATTCTTCAATTCCCATCCTTTTTTTGCCAGCCAGTTGCAGGTCTGTAACGGACAGAAACCCATCCGCACAAGCAATTTTCATCCATTTTTTCTGATCCGAAAGGATTGTTCCGGGGTTATAATTATGGGCTTTTTGCTCAGGCAATGCCCTGAAAATTTTAAGCGAAATATTCTCTTTGTAAGGAGCATTTAATTCGGTCCAGGTCGTAGGGTAGGGGCTTAATCCCCTGATTTTATTGTGAATTGTCAGTATGTCCGAGGACCAGTTAATCCTGCAATCCTCCTTAAAAATTTTAGGCGCGTGCAATTTTTCGGGTTCAAAGGGTAGCTGTTGTTGCGGAATTGGAATGGCCGTTCCTTCAGCCAGCGCATCAACGGTTTTGATGACCAGTTGCGCACCGATTGACATCAGTTGATCGTGCAACTCACCAACGGTCTCATCTGGCGAAATGGGCACCTTTTCCTGGAATAGGATATTGCCGGTATCTATCTCCTGTTTCAGCAGGAATGTTGTAACGCCACTTTCCGTGTCTCCGTTCATGATCGCCCAGTTGAGGGGCGCTGCCCCACGATATCGTGGTAACAGGGAACCGTGAAGGTTAAAAGTACCCAGTGCCGGCAGTTTCCAGACTACTTCAGGAAGCATCCGAAAGGCGACAATTATCTGTAGATCAGGTCGTAATGATTTCAGCTGAATGAGAAAATTCTCGTCTTTGAGTTTCTCTGGCTGCAGGACGGGTAAGTTGTGTTCCAGGGCAAAACTCTTGACGGCCGACTGCTGCAGTTTTTGTCCGCGGCCGGCGGGTTTGTCTGGGGCAGTAACCACTCCGACGACTTGATACCCTTTTCCGAGAAGTGCAGCCAGACTTGCCACGGCAAAATCTGGCGTCCCCATGAAAACAATCCGTAGCTCCTTACCGGTCATATTGTTTTTTTAAAGCGTTGAATCCAGCGAATGTCCCATCTTGTCCCGCTTGGTCTGAAGATAGAATTTATTGTAAGGATTTGGCTTGATTTCGATCGGAACCGTTTCTACGACTTTGAGGCCATAAGATTCCAGTCCAACCCTTTTAACCGGATTATTGGTAATCAGTTTCATTTTGCTGACGCCCAGATTTGACAGGATTTCGGCACCCACGCCATATTCCCGCTGATCCGGATCAAATCCGAGGTGAATATTGGCATCTACCGTATCAAGTCCCTGTTCCTGAAGCTTGTACGCTTTTATTTTGTTCATCAGACCGATCCCGCGGCCCTCCTGCTGCATGTAAACAATGACTCCTTTCCCCTCCTTTTCGATCAGTTGCATCGCTCTGTGCAGCTGCTCCCCGCATTCACAACGCATGGATCCGAAGATATCCCCGGTAGCACAGGAAGAGTGAACCCTTACCAGGACAGCCTCATCCGGAGCCCATGTTCCTTTAATCAGCGCGATGTGTTCGACCCCGTTGGATTTCTGCAAATAGGGAATAAGCCGGAAATGGCCGAATTCGGTAGGTAATTTAACTTCTTCGCCCCGTTCAATAAGGGTTTCTTTCTTGAGTAGATAAGCGATGAGATCGGCGATACTTACGAGTTTTAATCCAAATTTTTGTGCGATTTCGTACAGCTGAGGCAAGCGCGCCATCGTTCCGTCCGGATTCATGATCTCTACCAGCACTCCTGCCGGTTGAAGTCCTGCCAGGCGGGCCAGATCAACAGTGGCTTCTGTATGTCCTGCCCGTCTCAGAACGCCCCTGCTCTTGGCCCGAAGCGGGAAAATATGTCCCGGACGACCAAGTTCATTGGGTTTTGTAGCAGGATCGGCCAATTTTTGAATGGTAATAGCCCGGTCGTGGGCGGAGATACCGGTGCTAATTTTTTCACCGACTGCGTCGACCGAAACCGTAAACGGAGTTTCGTGGATAGAGGTATTGTTGTTGACCATCATATCCAGTTCAAGTTCCTGGCAGCGTTCTTCTGTAATGGCAACACAGATGAGCCCGCGGCCTTCCGTTGCCATGAAATTCACCATTTCAGGTGTGATTCTCTCGGCTGCTGCAATGAAATCTCCTTCATTTTCCCGGTCTTCATCGTCCACAACGATAATAAACTGGCCTTTGCGGATAGCTTCAACAGCCTCTTCAATCGTATTTAGTTTTATATCTGTCATAATTTATTCAAAACGTGTCTATTGGATGTTAGTTTCCTCTTTATTCCAGAAACGAAATTTTTTAAAGAAAGTGGTATAGGAGTCGATATTTAGCAGTGTCGAATCGGTTATTGCTTTGTAGGTTACGAAAACGCTGGCCGGTAAAAATACGATTGTGGAAAACCAAACCCCGAACCACAAGCCGGTGAAGGCTTCGCGGACATATTTCTCCCCGGTGGTCGACATGATCCAGTAAAAAATGAAAAGTATCACGGATACAACTAGTGGCAAACCCAGTCCGCCTTTCCGGATTATCGCCCCAAGCGGCGCTCCGATAAAGAAGAAGATCAGGCAAGCGATCGAATAAGTATATTTTTTGTGCCATTCAGTATCGAAACGGTTCAGCATCCTGATATTAGAAGTGTTCTGTTCATCGGCCTGTTTAAGGGCTCGGATATTGTTTCTGGCACCACTTAAAGCTGCCTCAATCAATTGTTTACGAACCGGCAAAATCGTAAATTGCATCACACTGTCCAGGTCGACATATTTGTGCAACCTCATTTTAAGAGTGGTAGCAGCGTCATTCTTAATCTGGGACCCCAGCGCTGCAGGTATTGGCTGGGGATAGATCAGTGTAAGAGCTTGGGCTGTATTGGATGCTTCGACTTGTTTGGAAATTGAGTCAGCGAAATAGGCTAATTGTCTGTTGTTGAGGGATCTGTAGGAGTTTCGGAAGATGCTTTCATCCTTTCTTTCCAGTTCCATACCTTGAAGTTTCGAATAGATGATCTGTTTTTGAAACTTATCTGTCCTGGTAGGGTATCCCCTGGTCTCTTTGCTTTCCATCTGAAGCTCTTCATGTGTCTCGCCTGAATAGAGATTGAGTATCATGAAACGCTTGTCCGTCGTTATTTTCAGGGTACCGGAATCGGCCAGGGTAACATTTTCGTTACCACGATCGTTCTGGTGGTTATAGATCATGATATCGTACAGCATGGCGCCATCTTTAGATTTCCGGCCGACTTTGATGGAGAAATTATCGATTTCGTTTGAGAAGATCCCTTCTTTCACAACTATCTCAGGTCGCATTTGGCGGATGCTCGACATTAGGGCCATTATTTTCTTGTAAGAGACTGGAATAACCTTGTTGGAAAACTGGAAAGCGCCGATGCTGATAATAATACTCAGCACGATAACAGGCTTCATGATTCTGAAAAGGGAAATTCCGGCTGCTTTCATAGCCAGTAGCTCATTATTCTCGCCCAGATCGCCGAAGGTCATGAGAGAAGCCAGCAATACAGATAGTGGGAGGGCCATTGGCATCAGCATGGCCAGGGTATAGATCAAAAACTCTACGATAATATTCAATTCCAGTCCTTTACCAACAAGATCGTCGAGGTAAACCCACAGAAATTGCATCAGGAGAACGAACAAACTGATGAACAGGGTGGCGATCAGCGGACCGATAAAACGCTTAATAATGTACAGATGCAATCGCTTCATAAAGTGAATGAAGATTCGAATACAAAGGTAACGCTTTTTTGTGATTTACAGGAAAATTCAGGAGCCAATAGCGTTGCGCAGGCGGCTTATGGCTGCGTCCCAAAGTTTTACTGCATCGGATTCATCTTCTTCTTCGACGTGGTCGGTCACGATCATGGAGAGATCTTCTACGATTTCTCCGAGCACGATATTAAACTCAAATTCGGATGGTTCATCGGCATCGAGCCATTTGAATTTGACTGATTCCAGCTGGCGAATGGCGAGCAACTGGGCGGTTTGACTTGTTTTTCCCCAAATGAAAGTGAATTTTGATCCTTCAACCTGAACATTGTCAGCAAACCATTCTGCCAGTCCGGAGGCTGTGCAGAGCCGACTGAACAGGACGGAAGGCGATGACCTTATCTGGTATTCGAGTTCAATTTTTTTCATTTGGACGTTATGCTTCGATGAGATTTTCAGGACTAGTTTCCATTGCAAAGTACATTTTTTTAATGGAAATCAAAAATTTCCAGCATAGTACAAAAAATTAGTGAAATTGTGGAAACGGCCTTGCCCGAAAAGAGAAAGGTATTATATTTGCAGGCTCAAACTTTTGAAAATTGGCGAGGTAGCTTCCCGACCTGTTGTCGGGGTTAGAGCGTCCCGATTAAAATCGGGAAGGTCGCAAGGGTACAGAAGAAGTTTAATAAAATAATGGCGAGGTAGCTCAGTTGGTTAGAGCGCATGATTCATAATCATGAGGTCGCGGGATCATCCCCCGCCCTCGCTACAATAAAGGTCGTTTCCAATGGGAGCGGCCTTTTATATTTCCCTAAGTCATGTAAATGCCCTAACTTAGATGATTTTCAAACACAATGCTGGTGCGACTCCTTCTACCCGAACAGGTATTCCATGGAGGATGATCTATTTCGAGACTTTTAAAAACAAGCACGATGCAATTCTTAGGGAAAGTGAAATAAAAAAAATGAAGAGTCGAATTTATATTGAAAAATTAATTTCTCTTAGTTCAGTTGGTTAGAGCGTCCCGATTGAAAATCGGGAAGGTCGCCCCGATCTCTCGGGGCCCTCGCGACAGAGAGTGACTGGAAACACCGGCTAAATTGACCGCTCTGCACCGTTTTCAATAATTGTCTCATGATTATTTCAAAATTAATCACATAAATCCGGCGTATAGGGTTCAAAAATCCCCGGCAGAAGGTGATTTTTTAGTCCGGCTTTTCCAAAATAAGCAATTGTATCCATTATCATTTTAACAATTTCTCGAATTTTTTAACAAAAGATTTAAATCTTATTAACAATTAGGCACAGAACAAATAAATACATTAGTTCCACCGTTTACTTATTTCGAGATTAGCAACAATTTACCTACCAAGTTCAAACCGTTTAAAATCAAAAAATGAAAATTACTTTCTTGCTCGCATCAGTGTGTCTGTTTATTGGATTGGGAAATCTGCAAGCCCATTCTTCTTCTGAAAATTTCCAGATTAAGGGAGTCTTAAAGGATGCCTCTACTTCAGAGGGGATACCTTACGCCACAATTACCGTAAAAAACAGTAAGCAAGCGGTTATTAAGAGATTCGCCAGCGATGTAAACGGTTCATTTAAAGTTTATCTGGACTCAATCGGAAACTACACCCTATCATTTCAATCCGTTGGCTTTCAATCAATATCACAGCCGGTCAGTTTAAATATTAAAAATCCCAAATCGGACCTAGGCGTAATTCAACTGAAACCTGGTTCAGAGACTATAGGCGAAGTTTCAGTTGTAGGAACCAAACCACTGATCAGGACTGAAGTGGACAAGATTATCTACAGCACGGAAGCAGATCCGGAATCTACTACATCCAACGCACTCGACATGCTGCGCAAAGTACCGCTGGTAACGGTAGACGGAGAGGATAATATCCAGGTTAAAGGATCCTCGAGCTTTAAGATCTTATTGAATGGTAAGAACTCAACCATGATGGCACAAAGTCCAAGGGATGTTTTACGGTCCATGCCTGCAAGTTCTATCAAAGATATTGAGGTAATCACAAATCCATCTTCCAAATACGAAGCAGAAGGAACAGGCGGAATCATCAATATCATAACCACTAAAAAACAAATCAGCGGGATCATGGCTAATGTAAACACGGGAGTAGATTCGCGGGGAGGTTATAATGCAGGCCTTTATGTCTCCTCCAAAATAAAGAAGTTTGGCTTCTCTTTGAGTGGTAACTATGGCGACCAGAAACAACCAAATAATGAATCCTATTCCAATGGAGAGAATTTTCTCAGCACAAGTTACAAGTACAGTCAATCAAACGGCACCAGTAATTTTAATGGAAAATTCAATTATTTCATGGGAGAGATGAGTTATGAGATTGATTCTCTGAACCTGATTAGTCTCTCTTTTTTCGAATATGGAGGCAACTATACGAGTACAGGAGTAACCAATTCATCCAACTCTGACCTCAATCAGGTTGTGTCCAGGCAATTTACAAATAATACCATTACTGATTTTGGATACGGTAGCTTATCAGGAAATATTGATTATCAGCGCACCTATAAAAAACCAGAAAAATCATTTACCCTATCCTACAAGCTGGATAATTCGCCTCGAAATCAAAATAACGAAAATGAAGTGCTGGGCATCTTGAATTATTCCTCCTACAAGCAACGATCCTTGAATGACGCTTACGGGAGGGAGCATACCCTGCAAGTGGATTATTATGATCCACTGACTAAAGTTCACCAGATTGAAGTGGGACTTAAATATATTTTAAGACAAAATTACAGCAATACGATAATATCACAATATGACGATGTATCCAATATTTGGAAAGAAGATCAAACAAAAGCAAACAAACTTGACTACGATCAGCATATTTTCGGTCTATACGCAGGATATCTCCTAAAATTAAAGAAAATCAGTATTAAAACCGGGCTAAGAGCTGAAGGGACTGTCAATGACGGCTATTTTAAATCCATCAAGGACACCACATTTACCAACAGGATGTTCAACCTGATCCCATATATTACTTTGTCAAGAAACCTAAAGAGTGGTCAAAATCTAAAATTATCTTACACGCAGAGATTGTCAAGGCCAGGAATCTGGTACCTGAATCCTTATGTAAACGATCTGGATCCACTCAATATTAGTTGTGGAAATCCTAAATTGAATGCGGAGATTTCTCATGTAATTGATTTCACCTACGGAAAATTCTCCAGCAAGTTCAATATCAATGTGAGTTTGAATGGTAGTTTTGCTAACAATACCATAGAAAATTATGTGACCATTTATCCCACAGGAGTAAAAATCAGCACGTACGATAATATAGGGAAGATCAGGAGGTTAGCTACAAATGGCTACGGTAGCCTGAAGGTGGGTAAAAAATTAAATCTTAACCTGAATCTTAACATTGCCTACAAAATTGTAGAGTCGAGCGATGCCCGGAACTTAAAGAATGAGGGGTTCAGTTCCCAGGGTTCCATGAATGTGCGATATGCCGCCTGGAAAAACGGGACGATTTCCTGTTATGGGGGCGTTTATTCAGCAGAGATCAGGTTACAGGGAAAGTCGTCCCCTTACTATTATAATACATTCAGTATTTCTCAGGAATTTTTAGACAAGAAATTGAGATTATCTGCATCCATCAGTAATCCTTTCCAGGACAAATACAAAAACGAATACACCTTGAATGACCCATCTTTTTCTCAAACCAATACTTCCTATTCCTTTCGAAGGCAGTTCAACTTTAATATTTCATACAAGTTCGGCCAGATGAAGGGCGAAATAAAAAAAGCCCGCAGGACTATTCAAAATGACGACCTGAAAAGCGGAGGTGATTCGAATGGAGCTGGGAAATGAAGAAATTCCAAAACACTTTGCGAATTATTGGTGGCTTGTGGTTATTTTATAGAAAAATGGCAATCCCGGCATTGGTCATTTCCATTTTATTCGGATTATTGATCCACTTAATCTCCGGCCATTTCTTCTTTAAAATGGCTGGAATCGCTTTTATAATCAGCTCCATTCTGCTTCAATATTTTGTTTATGAGGTTATTAACTCCAAGGAATACTATTTCTATTATAACATTGGGCTGAGCAAACATCTTCTTTGGGGAGCAAGCCTGTTAGTAAGCTTCCTTATTGGACTAACATTTATACGCCTGTGAGCAATCTGCATGTAGATAGCGTAATGAAAGGCTTTGGCACCAAACAGGTGCTGACTGATATCTATATTTCGTGTAAACAGGGTGAGATTATTGGTTTATTAGGAAGAAACGGTTCAGGGAAATCCACCCTTCTAAAAATCATTTTTGGATCCTTGGAAGCCGACGGGAAGTTTATCAAGGTTGGCAATAAGATTATCAATGGATTATACGATAACCGCCGCCTAATCAGTTATCTGCCACAAGATCATTTCTTACCCAGTCATGCGGCAGTATCATCCCTTATCAAACTAATGTGCAATAATGAAAGTGCTTCGTTATTAAAAAATAATGATCTCATCAAGAAAATCCTGAATAAAAAATGCACCCAATTGTCTGGTGGAGAAAGGAGAATTCTTGAGATTATGTTAATCATCCACTCTGAGTCTCAATTTGTACTGATGGATGAACCATTTAATGGTGTTGCGCCAAATTACAGAAATGTAATCAAGCAAATGATTATGAACCAATCAATGAGTAAGGGATTTATCATAACAGATCATGATTACCGGAATATTTTAGATATTTCCACCAGAACAATACTGCTTCACGATGGCGGAACCAAGGAAATATTTGATCAAGAAGATCTTAAATTTTGGGGCTATCTTTCGAATGCGGTGGAAATCAGATAACTATCTAAGTTTAACTAAATTTTATTCCGATTATCTCGTGATCTAAAGTTTAGCACGAGTATCCGGAACGAAATTGTGACGAATATTCAGACAAAATGGATAATTTGCCTAATGCCTAATGCAAAAAAATCAATAAATTATACCATGTAGGGCATAATTTATCCGATAATTTAACCTGTCCTTAGTCTGGTGTGGTGAACGAAACTGCCTTTTACAACCTATTCAGAATTCTGGCCGCTCAGACCGGAGGAATTGTCAATGTAAATGAACTTTCATCTACCTTGCGCATCAAGAATGCAACAGTTGAAAACTATCTTACCATTTTTTCAGCTATAACCTGACTCAAACCGGATTCAAATTCTATTCGTGAGATGTTGTTAAATCCTGCCGACGTTAACATGTCTGTCACTTCCTGTTCCGTAAAGCAATCCCCAGCTTCTGTCCCAACAAGCATATTGATTGCAAAAATAGCTCCAGATATGGGCTGTGTCCTTGCATTATTCATAATCCAATCATGAATTATGATTTTTCCATTGGTATTCAATGACTTAAAACATTTCTTTATCAGATCTTGATTAACCTCCAAAGAATTGCTGTGAATAATTGCTGACAAAAATGCCAGATCAAATCCATTGGGTAAATCATCAACGGTATAATCTCCAGTAAATATCTTGATTTTGTCGGAAAAGCCTTCCTTATCAATGAATTGCTTGGTAATAGGTACAACATTCGGTAAATCAAAAATCGTTGCCTCAAGATCTGGTTTTAAGGAAATGAACTCCATAGAATAGGCCCCGGATCCTCCTCCAATATCCAACATGGTTTTTATTCCAGAAAGATCAATGTTTGCTAATTGTTGTGGAGCTTGCTTGATTGCCCTATCATGCATAGCTGCAATAAAAGAGAAAAGCCATTCATCCCCTCTTTCATTAATCTCCGTTGGATGAGCTGATTTCCCTGTTCTAACAACTTGCGTTAAGTTACTCCACGTATTCCACAAATGGTTGGAATGCATCAATCCTCCCATATAATTTGCTCCTTTCCTGGATAGAAAAGCTGAACTTTCTTCTGTGTTAAAAAAGGACTGGTTTTGCTTAGTAAGAAAACCTAATGAAACCAATCCATTGAGCAATCTTTCACAACTATGTTCATCTAAATTCAAAACATTTGAAATCTGTTCGGCAGTTGATCCATGTTCATCAATATTTGTAAATATATCCAATTCAAAACCACTTAATAATATTCTGCTCTTTTGAAAGGAAGAAACAAATTCTCTAATAGTATTCGGATTCATAATGCTGAAATTTAATAAGTTACTTAAGTTTACTTTCTGATTCCTGTTACCCAACCAAAGATGACTCAACTGGAGTTAATTCAGTTTTGTTCGGTCACCTCTGGTTTTTGGAATGATTTTGTTGAAAGTAGGAAAATATTCGCAAATAAAGAAAATTAGGTATTAACAATACATGAAAAGTTCCCCAGATACTCACCATCGATTTTGGCAATGGAACATGCGATGACTGTCAAAGCTCCTAATGTATATCCGGACAAATTTTTCCGGTACCTGGGCATTAAATGCCGCGAAAAGTGCTTTAGGCGATAATCCGGGCAGCCAGCGGATGTTTGGAGGTGATTTTGTTGTTACCCAGGAAGCGAATCTTATGACTGTAGTTAGAACAAGAACTAACCAGAATGGTGAATCTTCAACTTCAACCATGAAATACACCCTCGATGGAAAAGAGAGTGTAAACACTTCGCAAAGAGGCGACAGTAAGTCGGTAGCAAAATGGTCGCCAGACGGTAAAACCCTTACTATTGAAACTTCACGGACTTTTGACAATAACGGTCAGTCCATTACCATGAAATCAACCGAAGCATGGTCACTTCCCGATGCAAAAACAGTTTCAATAGCATACGCATTTCAAGGTCGGGATGGTGAAGTAAAAGCCACCGTTGTTTGCGATAAAAAGTAATTTATAAGAACATCCCCGCCATCGCTACAATGAAAGGCAAGGAGTTGGGAAGGTAAAATCTCCTGACTCCTTTCTCTTTTGACTCGGAGAGTACTTAAAGGCAGAGAAAACAGCAACAGCGTAAAAGATGTAGATTGAAAAAAGGATAAATTTTTTCATTAACGGTCGGGTTGTGAAATAATACTCTTGCGTAGAGGGCCTAAACTTTTGGTTCCCAGCCTTTTTCGTAGGTTCTGCCCCATAGTTTCTGGGCATCTTTGTCTCCCAGGATATGTCCGTTTTTGGGATCAACATGGATGTCGCGGCCTACACGCCAGGAGATATTACCTAACTGCATCGCGACTACGCTCTTAAATCCCAGTTCCACATCGCAGTTTGGCCGGCGGTTGTTACGAATGGCATCCAGGAAATCGGCCGCATGAAGACTATCCATGCCGAGGCTCGGGCTGGTGGTATTCCTTCCGTCTACCGGTGCATCTACGATAAGAGATTTGACATCATCGATCAGCTTACCTGCCAGATCATATACTTTATAGTTGTCGCCACCCGTATCCAGGCTTCCGTTTTCACCGTAAAAAATAATTCCGCGGTCGGCCCCTTCGATCTTGCGACCATTGGAACTTCTGTTCTCCCACATCAATGAAACGCGGCCTGGATAATCCATTGTTACTATTTGTGTATCAGGTGTTTCCCAGTCGTCTTTGTAATTATAGCGCCCACCAACGGAGGATACACGGGTTGGAAAGTCAACGCCAAGTCCCCAGCGTGCTACGTCCACCTCATGGGTACCATTGTTGAGGGCCTCGCCTGTTCCCCAGTGCCAGAACCAATGCCAGTTGTAATGGATCAGGCCTTCTTTGTAAGGAACCCGGGGTGCAGGTCCCTGCCAAAGATCGTAATCCAGCCACTCCGGAACAGTGCCGGGTGTCAGGAAATTGGTCTTCCTGGTATTGGTGTACCAGGTTTTTGCCAGGTAAACTCGTCCAATGATTCCTTCATGCAATTTCTTGATTCCTTGCATCAACACGGGAGCAGAGCGGCGTTGGGCGCCCATCTGGACGACGCGGTTGTATTTGCGGGCGGCTTCAATGGCCATTTCGCCCTCTCTCGGATTATGGCTGAGCGGTTTCTCCACATAAACATGCTTTCCTGCCTGGCAGCCCATAATGGTAAGTGGTGCGTGCCAGTGGTCAGGAGTGGCGATATAAATAGCGTCTATTGTTTTATCTTCCAGAACTTTACGACAATCTTTTTCCGATTTCGGAGTGTTGGTTTGCCCTGCCTTCTTTACCGATGCAATTGCTTTGGGCATTGCCCTGGAGTCTACGTCACAGACGCAGGCAACCTCTGCATTCTTTTGTTTGGCAATGGTGCCCGACATGCTGGTACCTCGACCGTTCAGTCCGATGGCGGCCACAAAAATTCGGTCGTTCGCTCCGATAATGTTGTTGTAACTTTTTGCACTCATTCCCATTGCAGCTCCGCCAATAGCCAGGCTGGCGGAAGAGGCTGTAGCTTTTTTGATAAAATCGCGTCTGTTTTCCATGGTTTATGCTATAATATGTGATATTAGTCTTTCTGCAGAATACTCTTTCGAAACGCTAAAGTACGAAAATTTCACTATCCTAATTTTTTCTATTTTTGGTAAAAATCATTGACCGCTAAATTACAAATCTGATGGCCAACTTCAAATTTCATGGAACGATTCTTTTCTTGCTGACTTTCTGTCTTCTAACTGACATTTATGCTCAGAACTGGCCTTGCTGGCGGGGACCAAACGGAGATGGGACCACCTCAGAAACGAATCTTCCTGTCAGCTGGGATTCAGAAAAAAATATTCTTTGGAAAAGTGAGGTTCCAGGGATGGGATATTCCTCGCCAATCATTTGGAATGACAGGTTGTTCCTTACCACCGCACTGGCAGATTCTCATGAAAAAATCCTGATTTGTTACAACAGTCAGACCGGCGATAAATTGTGGCAGAAAACCGTCATTAGCTCTCCTTTCGAAGCCAAACACAATGACAATAGTTATGCATCAGGTACTCCGGCTACTGACGGAACACTGGTTTTTGTCTCTTTTCTGGATGGCCAGGATGTTGTGGTTGCTGCTTACGACTTTGATGGGAAACAGGTCTGGCTTCAGCGGCCAGGTACCTTTTCGAGTCCGCATGGTTACAGTTGTTCTCCGGTTATATGCCAGGACAAGGTCATTATTAACGGGGATAGCCAAGGCGATTCTTTCGTGGCTGCACTTAGCAGGAAGGATGGCAAAATCATCTGGCGCATCGCGCACGAGAACCCTGCGCACAGCTTTAGTACCCCCATCTTCAGGAAGATGGCCGGGAAAATGCAAATGATTTTTTGCGGTAACAAGGGAATTGCCTCCTATAATCCGGACGACGGTTCAAGATATTGGTACGTTAAAGGACCATCGGAAGACTTCTGTTCCAGTCCGGTTTATAATGAAAAATCTGGACTGGTGCTGATTAGCAGCTCCTGGCCGGTGAGGGATTTATTAGCGATCAGACCCGACGGGCAGGGCGATGTTACAACCAGTCATGTCGTGTGGCATTCCACAAAAGGAGCTGTTTATGTTCCATCTCCTGTTTGCACTGATGATTATCTTTTCACCACCATGATCAGTGGTCAGGTTCACTGCATGGAGGCAGCTACCGGGAATATTCTTTGGGTCGAAAATTTGGGAAAACAATATTCCTCCCCAGTGCTTGCCAATGGCCTGGTGTATATGCCTAACGATGAGGGTATGATAACAGTCATACAACCTGGCGCCAAATTTCAGGTTGTTGCCAAAAATGGAATAGGCGAAAAAATGTTTGCTTCGCCTGCCATCAGCAAGGGAAAGATTTATCTAAGGGGCCTTCAGCATTTGTTTTGCATAGGAACAAAATAGCTTGGTTAGTTACTGAGCCGGAAAAGGCGCAAGTTTTGTTCGAAGAATACCTCATTTCTTAGCCAGGGATACCTTCCGGGGAAAAGCTCTTTTGACAATACAACTGCCTGGTAGGGTCTGGCAAATTTCTGAACATACATTTTGGCACAAGTAGACCCGCCTCAAAGAACCACGACCATTCCTGTCCATTCATTCCCCGGTTCACCATATCTCCTCCATGTACGATGAAACGGAATATTTATTAGTGATATTAATGCGATTTAAGTGAGATTATTGCGATTTATTATTTATTTTTGTGGTGCAAAAAATTATAAATCGAAATAAAAAACGGTATAGAAAATGAGAAAATTTATTGCCCCTTTTGCGCTGGGATTTTTGTTGATTCTCAATATCTGTCATGCAGGAAATCCTGCAAAGACATCAGGTAGTTCAAATTCATCTGACAAGGTTATTGAAATGACTGACAATATTTTTAAGGAGAAAATCTTCAATTATGAAACCAGTAAAACCTGGAAATTTGAAGGGAATTTGCCTGTCATTATTGATTTCTACGCAACATGGTGTGGTCCCTGCAGGGTTTTGTCACCGTTGGTTGAAGAAGTTGCCAAAAAATATGACGGCAAAATCCTGGTTTACAAAGTTGATACAGACAAGGAGCCCAGACTGGCTCAAAGTATGGGAATCCAGAGTTTACCGACACTTTTCTTTATTCCGGTTAAGGGTCAGCCAAGAACGACCGTAGGTTCTATTCCAAGGGAGACGCTTGAAAAAGCAATATCTGAAGTCTTGCAGGTAAAATAGAACACCTCATTTAATTTAGTGTCATCTTATTAATCCAGGTCTTTAGCGATTGATATGGCAGCAATTGTGCCGTCGGCAACAGCAGTGGTTATCTGTCTGTATTTTTTGCTGATAACATCACCTACGGCGTAGACTCCCGGGATGGATGTTCTCATTTCGTCGTCTGTCTTGATGTAACCCCATTGATCAAGTTCCAGTTTTTCGGTAAACAGTCCGAGATTAGGCTTCATCCCAATAAAAATAAATACGCCATCTGCTTTTAATGTTTTCATCTCTTTGGTATTCAAGTTTTCAACCTCGACGAACATCTGATCGTTCTCTTTTTTAAATGAACGCGGTTCATGCAGAAATATCGGATGGATTTTCGGATTGGCCAGTAATTTCTCCTGGGCCGTTTTGTTGGCAGTAAAGGCTGCAAACTGGTGAACGACAGTCACTTTCGAGGCAAATTTCGCGATAAAATCACTCTCTTCGACGGCTGAGTTTCCTCCTCCAATGACGATCACTTCCTTGTCGACAAAATATTTGGCATCACAGGTGGCACAGTAGGAGATACCCTTTCCCTTTAATTCTTTTTCACCTTTAGCACCGGTCAGATTGGGTGTGGTCCCGGTTGCAATAATAATTCTTTTGGCATGGATGGTTTCATACTCATCGATGACAACCTCCTTTTTTACCAGGTCAACTTTTGTTACATCCACGGCGACTTTGAATACAGTTCCACACATTTTCGTCTGCTCGGACATGTTGTGGGAAAGCATATATCCGGCTTGCGGATCAATGAATCCAGGGTAGTTTGATACCTCATGGGTAGTGGATACTTGCCCGCCGGGAAGGGAAATATCCACTAAAACGGTGTTGATCTTAGCCTGACAGAGGTAAAGTCCGGCTGTCAGTCCGCCAGGACCGCCACCCAGGATGATGACATCATATTCAGAAGTTTGAGGTTTAATCTTTGCCTTGATTTCATTCACGATGGATTCAGGCAGCATTGAATTCAGGTGATGAATGATCTCACTTCTCTTGATTCCACCGGCCAATCTATCTGTTACCTCATTTCCATTATCAAAAAAGAGGAGGGTTGGAGAAGATTTTACGCCTAATTTGTCAGCCAGTTCCCTGTTTTGCTGGCGATACATCTTGAGAAATTTAATTTCGTGGCCATACATTCCGGCCAGCGATTTAAATTTTGGAGCAACTGCCTCGCAAGGGGGACATTCAGTAGAGTAAAAATCCAAAACAACTTTACCGCCTTGTAAAACTTCTTTTTCGAATTCTGAACTGTTAATTTCTTGCATCTCTTTATATTATTTCTGTAAAATAAGCCTTAAATCCTATTTCGAGTAATTCTTTCACCGGCCGGCAGTCGGGAGAGAGAATTGATCCGTTTTTATTTTTCGCCACCGATCCGCAACCACCTCCACAAGCCAGCTGAACTGCGCAGTTTCTGCAGTCTTCGATGGAGGTTACATCCCTTGATGCCCATTGATGAATGAGCTGCTCATTTTTGGTTACTTCAGGGAAAAATGTACCCAAAGCCTCCTCTTCTTTACCAACCGTAGCCGTGCATGAGTAAATCCGGCCGGTATAATCAAAGGCCCACTCCGACTTGCATGCAGGACAGGCATCGAACAATGGATCAGGTAGTTCACCATTTTCTGCCAGGTATTTCGATACAGAATAAGATGGTTTATAGAATTCCTTTATGTGCGGAAATTGCTCCGTTAGTTCGAATATTTTTTTGAAGAGGGAAAGCCGTGTAAAGAGTTGATCAGGTGTCGACTGACAATGGTGCAGCTCGTAATTTCTTCCGATCTGGGTCTTGAAAATGGGATGGGAAGTCCAGCCTTTCTCTATAGCGAAAGCTGCCAGTTCAGGCAGGTTCTCAATGTTCTGTTTGTCAATCACCATTCTGAGATTCACGGGAAATCCTGCAGCCAGAGCAGCATCAATTCCCCGGACTATGGGTTCGAAAGTGGGGGAGCCGCCTTTTAGAAAACGGCGTTGATCATGGATTTTTTTGGTTCCGTCAAGCGTTATCTGAATCTCGCGGATCTTTCCCTGCGCCAAAAGACTAATGTAATTTTCCAGGTAATACCCATTGGTAACTACGCAGATGTCGATGGCCAATTCATTGGACTTTTCAACCAAATGGCGGATAATCTCTTTTTGATGAGGTGTGTTAAGTAAGGGTTCGCCTCCAAAAATGGTAAGATATTTGCGCCTGTTGGCAAACTCTTTCCTGACATACTGAAAGAATGCATCAATCAATTCTGGTGTAGCGTGCTGGTTGGGATTGGTATATTCATCCTGGTAACAGTAACTGCAGCTGAAGTTGCAACTGTAATTCGGAACAAAAAAAAGCTGAACCTCTTCCTCATCCCGCTGATCCACGAAATCAAAATAGCTATTACGAAAGCGTTTGTTTTCGCTTTCCGGTTTCACCAGATAGCCTTTATCTGTCAGGTTCTGCAGGATTTCCGCTTCAGCATTGGTTCCCTCTTCGAAGGCTGTCAAGACTTTGGCCTCCTCTTCAGAAAGCAGATCTGCATTGCCACTTAGCAGATTAACCGCGAAGTATTGATCACTACCGGAGACTCTGGAAACTATATTGTGTTTTGATTTGATCATCTGAATGCATAAAATTTATGAATAAGCCTACCGGGAAATCGTTCTCCCGGAGACTTATTCATTTGATTTAGTCGTGGCAACCCACAACCGACTTGGAAGTTTTGGCACAGCATTGAGCTATGACCACGCTCTTCTGCGCTTCCTGCTTTTTTACTAAACTTTTCATTTGAAAAAATTAATTGATATAAACTTACCTATTTATTGTGCTTAGAAAAGCCATTTTGTGTAACTGAAGCGAATATCAGGATCCGCAACAGCATGATTTTGTATCGGGTCTTTCACCAGCTACCGTGAAACTGGAGACTTCCACCTTTCCTTTAGGGTAAGGTTTAGACTCTTCCAGAATGGTGATTGACTGGAACCCGGCATCACTCAGTGTTTTGAGGTATTCCTCGCGGGTGACAGAGCCTGCCCAGCATTCCGCTACTGCCACCGGATCGTTCCTGTACTCCTCTGGTACCGGAGAGGTTGAATAGATGTCGCTTACCACGAAACGTCCTCCTTTTTTCAAAATTCTGAAGATTTCACTCCAGGCAGCTGACTTATCAGCCGCATGATTGATGGTGCAATTGGAAACTACCAGATCGGCAGTCTTATCAGGCAGATCCAATTTTTCCAGCTCACTCCTGATGAATTTTACGTTGGTAACCCCAAATTTTTGGGCGTTGGCTCTTGCTGTTTCCAGCATTCCGTCAGAAATATCGATTCCATAGGCAAAGCCTTTTTCTCCTGCTTTTTCTACCATCCGCAGCACATCTGTACCCCTGCCGCTGCCGAGGTCCACGCAAATTTCGCCTGGTTTTACCTCCGAAAAATTGAGAGCGCCACCACAGGATAGACAACATTCCGTATTGGCTAATTCGCTGTACCTGAGATTTATAGATGAATAATCCATGTTTTAATTTTGTTATACTAAGTTCGATAATATCTGAATTGACGCTACAAAGGTAGAAAATTATTTTATTTTAAATCGCATTAATATCACTTAAATCTTTTTATTATCACTATTTTTGTGGTATGAAAAATTTCTTTGCAGAGGATCTTACTGCCGATGAACTTAATGCGCTGTTTCATAGTGATGAAAAGTGTCTCGAGTTTATTGCCGGTCTGAAATGGGGGGAGGGATTCGAATGCAGGAAATGTGGAAATCTGAATCACTGCTCTGGAAAAACACCTTACTCCAGGAGATGCACCAAATGCAAGAGTGAGGAATCTGCCACAGCAGGAACGATTTTTCACAATTGTAAATTTCCCATCAGCAAAGCATTTTATATTGCCTTCAACGTATGCAGGGGCAACGAAGAAATTTCCACCTACGAATTTGCCAGGAGGTTGTCATTACGCCAGATGACCTGCTGGAATTTTAAATCTAAGATCCGCGCCTCGCTGGATGCCCTCACAGAACTTTCCGATACCGACAAAAAGGACATCAGGAAACTTTTTAGCTTCTAGTTAACACAAATTATAAAAGATGAGAAACACAATCTTCTTTTTAAGTTGTATGCTTATTACGTCCCATATCCTTTGTGCTCAAGACCAAAATGTTCGCATTGATGGACAAATAATAGGATATGACGGTAAAACAACTGTCTATTATACTCTTTCTGATGCAAATAGATCAACCGATTTTCAATCTATTCAGCTCGATCGTTCAGGGCGATTTACGATTTTAAAATCGATTGATAAAACAAAATTCTTTCGGATTTACTATCGAAATAAAGAAGTTGATGCAATTCAGCATGAATGCAGACTTATTGTCCAGCCAAATAAAAACTACTCAATTGTTAGCCAAGGGCAGAGTATGAAAGATCAAGACTATTGGGAAAAATCATACAGTCCTGATATTTTCAGCATTGACAATAAAAACACGGACACTGAAAGATTTGCTCAGTACGATATGGGGCAAATGTATTATAACTTGATCGATAACAGTACAATGGGTTCTCTCTACCGTGAAGAATGGGATCTTGAACATCCTGAAAAATTAATTGATACACTCAATGAGCGTATTCGTTCTCAGATTGCAATTTTTTCCGATCTTCTTGAAAAGGGAAAAATTGATGAAGAATTTTTTGCTATCTTAAAAATCAACGTTGAGTATTTTACTGCTTATAAATTAGCTCAAACTATTCAGGATACGTGGAACGTCCCTGACCGATTTGGGATTTCTGATTCTTCCATTTCTCAAAAACTTAAAACCATTTACCCTCAGGTTTTTCAAATGTTTCCAATAAACAAAACCGATTTTGATCACTTTTATCTTTTTGATCGCTATATTGATGTTTATCTGCATTATTTGGCTTGTTATAAAGATTCCTCCATTAGTCCTGATTTACGTTTTACAAAATTTGCACGTGCACCCATCGATTCTATCAGATCCGATATTTCGAATGCAGTTTATAAGGAATACAAGATGAGAAGTACAATGAGCCAGGTTGGTTCCTTGCAATTAAAATCGTCTGTGGATGCTAAAAAGTTTCTGGATGAAAACCAGGATATGAAAAATACGCTTTATGGAAATTATCTGAAAAATATGTTAATTCCAAGAGCAGAATCCTTTGATAGTCTTTCTAATAGAGAATTAACTGCTGACAAAATCATTTTAGATGAAAACTCACCAATTACCTCTTTTCAGCAATTAGTCGACAGTTTAAAAAACAGACCATTCCTAATCGATTTTTGGGGAACATGGTGTGGCCCTTGTCGTGAGCAATTTAAGTACAATGATTCTTTAAAAGTGTTTCTCAAAAACAAAGGTATAGAAATGGTTTATGTAGCCAATGAATACAAACCTGATCGGGAACAATGGAAAAAAATTATTGTAGCGTATGATTTAACTGGTTATCATTTTATATCGACCAAAGAATTTAAAGCAGACTTGAAAAATCATGGAGTGGAGCTTGTTGGTTTCCCTACTTATATGATAGTTAACGCTAAAGGAAAGATTGTTGAGACGAAAGCTCATTTCCCATCAGAAAGGGATAAGTTGTATTTTGAATTAATAAGCAAGATTAAATAACCTGTGTCAACTGCGTGTCTAATTGATGGTAGTTTTTGTGTTGATTGCGAGCATTATACACCGCAATTTGGGCGGTGAGGCTCGACGGGCAAGTGCTCCGCAATCCGCCACCAGATCATACACGCAAACCGTTAGGGGTAAGTAAGTATAAAACCAACTATTATTGTGAAACAAAGATTGAAAGGGGAAGGAAATGAAAGTGTGACGGATTGTCACGGGTTGAAAATGGTTGCTACGGATGGTATAATGCGGAAGACCGACGTGGCAGATACAGAGCCACTGTACCGCTTAATTCAAAGCATCCCTTCACCCAAATTCGTCCGACTACATAAAAAAAATACGTAACCATGACGAGGAACTTTCCAAAGGGTGGGGACAATTTGTCACCCCCCTTTCAGTCGACACTCAAACAAAAGGTTTGCAAATGAGCTGCAATTTTGCCGACACACCCGTACTAATTTGTTACATTTGAGCAAAAGCAAATCCGCACCACCTGTGATGAAGAGCAGGGGAAATGGTATTTTTTAATTGTTAATGTGGTTGAGGCTTTAACCGAAAGCCCACGTCCAAGAAAATACTGGAATGCACTGAAAACAAAACTAATAGAAGAGGGAAGTGAGTTGTCCCAGAAATTGGGACAACTGGTGCGGTGAATTTGTTGAATCCGTAAAAATGGAGCTTGAAGATGAGCAAGAAGTTTAACGATGATTTTTCTAATTTAAAGTGGTCAAATCCGTACACTTTAAACCCATCGAATTGATGGAATTAAAATATTAAAGTAAATAATATGGCAAAAATTACTGTTAAAAATACCGATGTAGTTGTAATTTCAATAAATGATACCGATTACATATCGCTTACCGACATTGCCAAATTCAAAACCGATGATACCAGCGCGGTCATAGGCAATTGGATGCGAAATCGTAATACCATAGAGTTTCTGGGTATTTGGGAAACATTGTACAATCCCAATTTTAAACCCCTCGAATTCGAGGGGTTTAAAAAAGATGCCGGATTAAATGCATTTACTTTGTCTCCTCTAAAATGGATTAATTCCACCGGCGCGATTGGTTTTATTGTGAAATCAGGTCGTTACGGAGGAACTTTTGCTCATAAAGACATTGCATTCAAATTTGCAAGCTGGATTTCGGTAGAGTTCGAATTATATATCGTCAAAGAATTCCAACGACTTAAGGAAGAAGAACAAAAACTTTTGGGCTGGTCGGCAAAACGCGAATTGGCAAAGCTCAACTACCACATACATACTGATGCCATTAAACAAAACCTTATACCCAAAGAACTTTCGGCAACACAAACATCAATCGTATATGCCAACGAGGCTGATGTTCTTAACATGGCCATGTTTGGTATTACAGCAAAACAGTGGCGCGATGCTAACTCTAATTTAAAAGGAAATATTCGTGATTATGCAAACATCAACGAATTAATTTGCCTGTCGAATATGGAAAACCTGAATGCGGTGTTCATCAATGAAAATATATCTCAAAACGAACGGCTCGTTAAATTGAACCACATAGCCATTCAACAAATGAAAATACTTCAGGAGGTTGAAAGCCGAAAATTATTGAAATAGTTTACCCCCGGGGATTTGGTTTATAAGGCAGTTTGGCCATCTTCTCAACTTCCACGGAAGGGAACCCGAATTCTTCTACGACCTTCCCCAACATCAGATAGATACCAGGTCCTTTGAACGGATAATTCTTTAACGAATCCGGGAAATGAACGGTATCAAAGAAATTACCCGTGCAGTCGATGAAGGTTCCGAAGTGCATGACCTCCTTCCGGATGGTCCTGACGTATTTGACGGTCACCATCCTGCCTACCATTCTGATAGTCTTCCCAAGATGCTGAATGAGGTTGACTGCCCGCACCTCTCCCCTGAAACTGGTCTGCAACATGCCAAAGAGACTGACGCTGACAGGAAATCCCAATAATTCGATCTCGTCATAGGCATCTTCGAGCGGGGAGTATTCCAGGACAGGCATCTCGAAAGTCTTGTGTTCAGACTGGAACATGCTGACTGTTTCCATCCGGACGGGGGCCTTCTTCAGATACAACTGCGATTCCCACAGCAGTGAACATTTATTCTCCACCAGTGCGCGAAATGCACCGATACGGATCAGAACGACTAATTGCTCTTTACCAATAGGTACCCGGTCGATGAAATCCTGGATGGAGAGATATTTGCCATGACACTTGCGTTCACTCAGTATCAGATCGATGGTCACCGTTTCCAGGTTCTGCACATGCACAAAGCCAATGTATATGGTCTTCCCGACAATCCTGGTATTATTCAGACTCCGGTTGATACAAGGGAGTTCGATGGTTGCGCCCTGTCTCTGCGCTTCGTTGAAGTAGACCCAGGTATGGTAAAATCCTCCAAAATTATTGATAACGGCAACCATAAACTCCAGCGGATAATGGGCTTTGAGGTAGAGACTCTGGAAACTCTCGACCGCGTAAGAGGCCGAGTGGGCCTTCGAAAACGAATAGCCGGCAAAGGACTCGATCTGTCTCCAGACCTCCTGCGCGATCTCTTCCGGATGCCCCAGCTGACTGCAGTTGGAGAAGTATTTCTCCTTGATCTGCATAAACTCTTTGTGGGAACGATACTTCCCCGACATGGCCCTGCGGAGAACATCCGCCTCAGCAAGATCCAGTCCTGCGAAATGGTGTGCCACCTTGATGACATCCTCCTGGTAGACCATTACCCCATAGGTTTCACTCAGCTGCTCCTTCATCACAGGATGCAGGTAATCAAAATCATCCGGATGGTGAAACCGCCTGATGTATTCCCGCATCATCCCCGATTTGGCAACGCCCGGCCGGATGATGGAACTGGCCGCTACCAGACTGATGTAATTGTCACATTTCAGTTTCTTCAGCAATCCCCGCATGGCCGGGCTCTCGATGTAGAAACAGCCGATGGTCTCGCCGTCTTTCAGTTGCTGTCTGACCTTTTCGTCCGCAAAGAAACTGTCTACCAGATGAATATCGATCTCTTTCCCTCCATTCCCGGCAATGATATCCACGGCCTCTTTGATGTGCCCGATGCCGCGCTGACTGAGAATATCCAGTTTTTCGAACCCCATCTCTTCGGCGATGTACATGTCCCACTGGGTGGTCGGGAATCCCTTGGCCGGCAGATCCAGCGCCGTGTAATAGGTGATGGGTTCTTCGGTAACCAGCATGCCCCCCGCATGGATCGTCCGCATGTTGGGGTAATCCATGATCTCTTCCCCCAGGCGGATGATCTGCCGGGCCGTATCATAATTGTTGTAGCTGTTTTGGGGATCGTTCACCAGCAGGTCGATCTCCTCCTTCGGCAATCCGAATACCTTACCCAGCTCCCTGTAAACGGATTTGTCCTTGAAGGTCGAGGTGGCCCCCAGCAGTGCGGCATGGTTTTTCCCATACCTTTTCAGGATATAGTCCTGCACCTGGTCGCGGTCTTTCCAGGAAAAATCAATGTCAAAATCCGGCGGACTCGTCCGTTTGGGATTCAGGAACCGTTCGAAATAGAGGTCCAGTTTGATGGGATCCACATCTGTAATCCTCAGGCAGTAAGCCACAATGCTGTTGGCTCCGCTCCCGCGACCGACGTGGTAAAAGCCCCTGGACATGCTGTAGTGGATGACATCCCAGGCGATCAGAAAATAGGAGGAGAATCCCATATCGTTGATGATTCCCAGCTCGTGGTCGACCCGCTGCCTGGCCGTCCGGTTGTTTTTCCCGTAGCGGTAAAGCACTCCTTCATAAGCCAGTTTTTGCAGCAGCAGCCTGTCGTCCTCTTTGGTCTTGCTGTAGGTCCTCTTGTTCTTGCTTACCCTGAATTCTATGTCGATGGCACACTGGTCCGTCAGGCATTCCGTATTCTCAGTGATCTCAGGATACTGCTGAAAAAGTTCATTGATTTTCCAGGGGGAGAGCAGCACCTGCTCCGGATCGGCATACTGGTGCGGCTGAAGTTTACTCAACAGGGTATTGTGATCCATCGCCCTCATGCATTTGTGTATCAGCAAGGACTTGTCATCCAGGAAGGTAACGGGCTGCCAGACCACCAGCCTGTCCATGTGGTTCCGGTATTCGGAGGTGACGAGTTTGTTGAGCTGATGGTGCCTGATGCCCGTGAATTCAAAATCCCTCAGCCCGGAACCCGGCAGTTTTCCAAACGGATAGATCACCCAGACCTGCCTGAACTCAGGAGCCTCCGGATCAAATTCCTTCTTGTTGAGATTATGCCGGGTCAGGTATTCATTCAGTTCCCTTAACCCCTCCCGGTTCCTGGCGATCCCGATAAACAGCAGCTCATCCCCGTTTCGGAACTCAACACCGGCAATGGGTTTAATATCCCGCTCCTTCGCCTTCTTAATGAATTCCGGAATGCCCATCGAGGTATTGATATCCGTCAGTGCGAGGACAGATATGCCTTTGATAACGGCCTGGTCGAGCAGCTGGTCGACACTCATGGTGCCATATCTCATGCTAAAATAGCTGTGATTATTGATATACATCGCTTCACATTTTATTTGGCTAATACTCCCGAAGCGCGCCTGATCGCACCCGGACCGTAGTGAAGCCTGATTTTATCCATGGAGAGGTAGAGCCGGACCTGCTTCTCGTTGTTGTCGAACAGGTTCAGCTGCTGCACCCCGTGAACCAGTCCGCCGAGCTTCACCCCGATCAGACGGATCAGCATCCTCCTTTCATACAGCCGCTTAAACAACTCCCGTACGGTACCTATCAGGACGTGATCGAAGGAGGTGTATTCAATCTTTTTCTGCAGCGTATGCGTATCATAATTGGCATACCTGATTTTTACCGTTACCACGGAAGTCAGTTTTTCATGCTTCCGCAGGTTGAAGCACAACTTCTCCGTCATCGAGATCAAAAGCTTGTCGAGCATCGCCACATCAATGGTGTCGGTTTCAAAAGTCTTTTCCTTGCTGATCGATTTCTCCTCACTGTAAGGCACCACCGGCGTGAAATCTATACCGTGGGCACGCTTCCAGATCTCAAGTCCATTCTTTCCCAGTACACTCTGCACCATCTCGACGGGCACAGAGCTTAGTGTCTGTATCGTCGAGACGCCCATCGACCGGAGCAACCGATAGGTCTTGTCGCCCACCATGGGAATCTTTCGGATGGACAAGGGGTTCAGGAAGGGTTGAACGTACTCTTTGACTACATACTTCTCTCCGTTTGGTTTAGCTTCCCCGGTAGCAATTTTACTGACGGTCTTGTTGACGGATAACCCGAATGAAATAGGCAGACCCGTCTCGCCGATGATGTTCTGACGCAGCTCGTGCGACCATTTCAGGGCGCCCCAATAGCGGTCGATCCCCGTAATGTCGAGGTAATGCTCGTCGATGGAGGCCTTCTCGTACAAGGGCGCTTTCTCCGCGATGACATCCGTTACCATCCTGGAATATTTGCTGTAGGAATCCATGTCGCCGCGAATGACAACGGCTTCCCGGCAGAGGTTCCTCGCCATCTTCATGGGCATGGCCGAGTGTATCCCGAACCTCCTGGCCTCGTAACTGCAACTGGCCACCACGCCACGATCCGACAATCCCCCGATGATGACGGGTTTGTCCTTCAGACTGGAGTTGAGCAATCTCTCGACTGAAACAAAAAATGTATCCAGATCCATGTGTAATATTGTCCTATCCAGAATTTGCATCCACACTTCCTCCCGAATTCTTTAAAAATATTTCCTTCTTTTTCGTTGAAATCAAAATAATTGCTTATATTTGACTATAAAAAAGTCAATCGTATGACTACAATATAAACTATTTTTTTATCAATCGCACATGTTTTTGTCTGAAAACGTCAAATTTTTACGAAAAAGAAAACGGCTGACCCAGAACGACCTGGCGGAGACGTTGGGGACGAAGAGGTCGAGTATCAACAATTACGAGAACGGGACGGCCATCCCTCCCATGAATGTGCTGATTGGCCTGTCCGACCTTTTTAATCTCTCCATCGACACGCTGGTACGCATCAACCTCTCGTCCCTGCGCGAGAGCCAGATGTACGTGATCGAGCATGGGTCCGATGTCTTTGTGAAAGGGAATGAGGTAAGGGTACTGGCCACTACCGTGGATTCCGGAAACAAGGATAACATTGAGATTGTCTCCATCAAGGCCAAGGCGGGATATACCACCGGCTATTTCGATCCGGAGTTCATATCAGGATTGCCCAATTTTCAGTTGCCCATCCTGTCGAGGGACAGAAAGTACAGGGCCTTCCAGATTTCGGGGGATTCGATGCTTCCGGTTCAGGACAAGAGCTGGGTAGTGGGGGAATATGTTCAGGATCTGAGTTCGGTCAGGGATGATCAGCTGTATATTGTCCTGACGCTGAATGAAGGAATTGTTTTCAAGCGGGTGAAGAATGAGCTGAAGGAGAAGGGGAGCCTTAAGATGATCTCCTCCAACACAGAATACGCTCCTTACGACCTGTCTGTTAATGAAATAAGAGAAGTGTGGAAATTTGTCCTCTATCTAACGGACGAAATCCCACCCTCCTCCGGCAATCAGCAGATCTTCAGTAGCCTGGAAGATCTGAAAAGGGATATTGTGGAAATCAAACACCGGCTCAGCAGCTAGTGTTGTGTTAAGTGCCTAATGGCGGCCCGTCATTCCAAACTTGATTTGGAATCCCCTGATTATATGGGGGATGCTGAATCAAGTTCAGCATGACGCTGGACGCATGACGTTGAATGTCCACGGCAGTAAGTTCCAGTTATCGGCCTTCAGCGGATCTTCACCATGCCTCGTGCAGGGAGAATTTACTTCCGACCAGGCTCAAAGAGCGATTGGATTCCGTTACGAACTGCTTTTTGCCGGGTCTGCTTCAACAGAAGCGGCCTCGAAAGCGTTGCCTGCACTGAGCGGCATTGCGGCTTTCCCGAGTACCATTTTTATTGATAAAAAGGGGAATGTCAGGAAGATACATACCGGTTTCAGCGGACCGGCAACTGGTAAATTCTACCAGGAATTTAAAGATGAATTCAACGGATTTGTTAACGAGCTGGTGGCAGAAAATTAAATTTCCTGCATGCGGTAGATTATTTCAGGCAATTTATCACTTTGAAGGTCCAGGCGTACTGACATGGAATGTTTCCCGGATTTACGGCTGGTGGTATTATGGTCAGCCGGTTGCCCGACAATGAATATTTTACCGGACCATTGAATCCAAGCATTTTAACGGCATCCGCTTTGTCGACACCCTCAATAACAATAGGTTTTTCAGGCCATTTGGTGACCAGGACGAACAGGTCATTTCCTTTTTTTGTGAAATGGACGATGGTCTTGGGAGTGACGGCCGGAGCCTTCTCCCATTTACGGGTTGAATAAATGGCCTCTCCGTTTACCTTCAGCCAGCCGCCCATATCGGAAAGGCGCTGTTGCATGATACCCGGAATCCGCCCATCGGCAGTTGGTCCGATGTTGAGGAGCAGGTTGCCACCTCTGGCTACCTTATTAATCAGAATATGCACCAGCTGCTCTGAGGTGGAGTAATCTTCAAGTACCTCGTTCCGGTTGTATCCGAAAGAACCGGCAATTCCCCGACACTCTTCCCATGGCCGTTCGAATTTGGTGCCATTGGCATTTCCCTCGTGAACCTGATCGTATTCGGTCGTGAAGATGCCTCCGTGTTTGCTGCGTGTCTCCTTGCCCCAGCGGTCGTTGACCACGACAGAGTTTTTCACTGCAGATTCGTTAAACAGCCAGGCAAGGAATTCTGTGCTTTTCCAGTCTTCGCTGGGGTGGTCCCACTCTCCGTCAGTCCACACAACATCAGGTTGGTACCTCGTCACGAGATCTTTCAACTGCGGGATCATATGTTCATCCACATATTTTGTCAAGTTGCTTTTATACAGCGGATTGAACCATTCATAGAGTGAATAGTAGAAACCCATGTGCAGCCCTTTGGCCTTAACGGATTTAGTCAGGTCGCCGCAGAGGTCGCGGTGCGGACCAACATCCACAGAATTCCAGTTCCAGCTCTGTTCACTCGGCCAAAGAGTAAATCCTTCGTGGTGTTTGGAGGTCAGCACGATGTATTTCGCTCCGGCCTCCTTGAAACGCTCGGCCCAGTCGTCCGGCTGGAACATCTCTGCCTTAAAACTCTTGGCAAAATCCTGGTATTTAAAATCCGGACCGTACACCCGGTTGTGAAAATCGATGAAGAAATGCTGCGTCTTGGATGGTTTGACCCAGCGGCTCCAGTACCATTCTGCATAACGGTCGTAAATCGGAACGCTATCTCTGACGGTCGGGCTATAAGCAGGCACGCAGTACAATCCCCAGTGGATAAATATTCCAAACTTGGCATCCTCGAACCAGGCTGGAACCGGCCGGCTGTCAATGGATTCCCAATTTGCCTGGTAGGTTTTCTGTGAGAAGCATTGTATCGCAGCTATAAAAAGGAAAGATAGGAGAAGAGTAGTTTTTTTCATTTTGGTCTGTTGGGTTTTCGTGTTTTCATTTACAAAGATAAAAAGTGCTGAATGCAAATCAATAAAAGTTCCTGCCAGGTTTATGATTAAAAGAGATCCTCCATATTACTTAATGGAAAACTACTTTGAAATGACAAAACAATATTGTATTTATACACATTATAAGCATAAACACTATTGTAAATTTGCATGAAAAGAGAAATAACACTCTTGTCTTTACCTATGTATATGGTTTCTGAACTTAAAAGGCTGATTGATTCAGGAATATGGGAAACAGTCAATAATGGATGATTACAAAATGCAGGCTTTCCAAGGCAATTGCTAAAATTGCAGGGTGAAGGATTAAAAGCAGCAAGTATTAAGGTGAATACAGCCAAGTAATAGAAGACAATTTAGTCTATTTCTTTAACCGGACGGCTCTTCCTGTTTTAGCGCTCTTACGCGCTGCATCCAGTATTTCGACTACAATTCTGTTTATTTTCAACGAGGCCAGATCGGTGTCAGAGACAATGATTTCACCCCTGATGGCTGCCGCAAAATAAGCGAACGGATCGGTGAACGGGATAGTATTAGTCCCGATCTTCTTAATGTCTTCTTTCGATTTTTCATTCAGCCGGTACCTGATCGTCTCCCCGTTGTCGATATACAAGTAGCCAGTCGATCCATAAACATGCATGTCTTTCCGGTTGAAAGGCCAGTTCCACGAGGCATTGATTACTCCTTCCATATCCGGGTAGGAGAGCAGGATGGTGGCATCATCATCAACTTTAGGATAGACACCGGGTTTATATTGCTTCAGACTTGCAAAGACAGAAACGGGCTTTTCACCCTTCCTGATCCAGGTAATCAGATCGGCGCCGTAGCAACCGAAATCTATCACCGCTCCACCACCGTTCAAAACGGGATCCGTCAGCCAGTCGAGGAATTCCTTGTTCGCATTAATCTCTTTCGGACCCTTGTGCCCGTCGTACACGATTATTTTTCTGAGTACCCCGATATCGCCACGGTTGATCATCTCATACCCGGCATAGTTCGAAGGGTACCAGGATGTTTCATAATTGGTGAGCACCATGATGCCATATTTCTTGGAGAGTTCAACCATTTTCGCAACATGTTTCGTGCTGACAGCCAGCGGCTTCTCAACCATGACATGGATCTTCCGCGGGGCGCAGGCCTGCACTACTTTCAGGTGATCGTAGATGGACGTAAAGGTAATGACTCCGTCAGGTTTGGTCTTGTCGAGCATTTCCTCCAGCGAAGCAAATACCATGTTTTTATCAATCTTGTAAGTGGCGGCATAACGGTCGACCAGCGCACGGTCACTCTCGGCGATCCCAACGATCTGATACGCTGTCTTGTCCATATTTCTTAACAGCGGAATAACATGGGAATGAGACAAGCCCGCAATGCCTATCCTGACTGGTTTCTGGCCAAATGCGTTTGATAAGGTGAGAAGCATACAACTAATCAGAAGCGTAGAAATTTTCATGTGAAAAGGAATTAGTAGTGTTAAATTTTATTTGGGTAATTTTCCGAAATAGTTCCATATCGGATCGTTTGGAACCGGAGCGATGATATTGATAAGTTCCTGTGTGACAGGATGCGTAAAGCTAATTGTTCGGGCATGCAGGTGGATTCCTCCGTCTTTGTTGGATCTTGGAAAACCATATTTCAGATCGCCTTTGATGTGAAGTCCGATGGCAGCTAATTGGGCCCTGATCTGATGATGGCGGCCGGTATGAAGTTCTATTTCAAGCAGATGAAACCGATCGGAAGAGGCAATGAACCGATAAGTGAGGGATGCCTTCTTGGACTCCTTCTGCTCTTCCTGATAGGCATATGATTTGTTCTGTTTTTCGTTACGTATCAGCCAGTGTTCCAATGTGGTTTCTGCAGGATCCGGTTTGGCATCCACCACCGCCCAATAGGTTTTTTTGATTGAACCGTCATTTCTGAAGAGTTCATTCATCCTGGTAAGGGATTTGGAAGTCCGGGCAAAAAGCAGCACTCCACTGGTAGGGCGGTCTATACGGTGGGTCACTCCAAGGAAGACATCCCCGGGTTTGTTGTATTTCGCTTTCAGATAAGCTTTTACATCGTCACCAAGGGTTTTGTCGCCGGTTTTGTCGCCCTGGACAATATCCCCGCACCGTTTGTTGACCGCTATCAGATGATTGTCCTCAAAAAGAATCTCCAAATTTTCCCCTTCGACAGGCTCAGGGACCGATGCCTTCCACATTTTCTCAGTTCCCATTTCTCATATTTTCGTCTTCGCTACTTGACCCTTCGACAAGCTCAGGGACCGGCACCAACTTGCTCCAACGGATTTGCAATCCGCTGGTAGACTTGCTGTCCCTCGTTTGTAACTTGCTGTCCCTCGTTTGCAACGAGGGACACAGTATTAATCCCTCGTTACAAACGAGGGATAGCAAGACGTTACAAACGAGGGATAGCAAGATTTGCAAGATAGCAAGATAGCAAGATGCTTTTCACATTTCCCAATTTCCAAATTATCACTCGTACTGCTCCTTCTCGTTCGGAAAATCCTTGGACTTAACGTCTTTGATGTAGTTGCCCACTGCGCCTTTTATCTCAGAAGCAAGATCGCAATAACGCCGAAGAAACCTGGGGGAGAAATCCTGATTGAGTCCGAGCATGTCATGCAGAACGAGAACCTGTCCGTCGACCCCGCCACCGGCTCCGATCCCGATGATCGGAATCTTCAGCTCTTTGGCAACTTTGGCGCCCAGTGTAGCCGGAATCTTCTCGAGAACGATGGCGAAACAGCCCGCTTCTTCGAGCAATTTGGCATCACTCATCAATTTGGTGGCTTCGAACTCATCCTTTGCCCTGACCACATAGGTACCGTATTTGTTGATCGACTGAGGCATGAGTCCGAGGTGTCCCATTACCGGAATCCCGGCCGACAAAATCCTGGTTACTGACTCGATAATCTCGCTGCCACCTTCCAGCTTTACGGCGTCGGCATGGGTGATTTTCATGATTTTAATAGCAGAATTCAACGCCTCCAGGGAGTTGCCCTGATAGGATCCAAAGGGCATGTCAACGACCACCAGGCATCGTGTAACCCCTTTTACCACTGACTTACCATGATAGATCATCTGGTCGAGTGTGATCGGCAACGTCGTTTCATTGCCGGCCATGACATTGGAAGCAGAGTCACCTACCAGGATGACGTCTATACCGGCCTGGTCGACCAGCTTGGCCATGCTGTAATCATAAGCAGTAAGCATGGAGATTTTTTCCCCATGCAGCTTCATCTCCGAAAGCACGTGGGTGGTAACCCTTTTGATCTCTTTGTGCACTGACATAATGAACCAGTTTCGTGAATATTGGACAAAGTTACCAAATTCAAATTGGAAAATGTGAAAACCTTGCTATCCCTCGTTTGTAACGAGGGATTTACACTTTGTCCCTCGTTGCAAACGAGGGACAGCAGCTTAACTGACAGCACTCTGATTCAGGAAGTCCAGTTATTTTTACACCCGTAGGAATACATTTTTCTTGTAAAGGAAGTAGAGAACAAGCCATTCCAGGACAATTGCGCCAAGAATGACGATCCAAGCGCCGAGAGAAGGCTGCAGGAAGCCCACGAAGAAGTTGGCAGCATTGCGGAAATCGAAGACTGCGCTTCCCAGGTAGATGGTGATGGCGTTCATTCCGATCACCTTGAAAAAGAAGGCTTTTTTGGCGCCGATTCCCCAGTTTCGGGTCGGGGAAGTCCAGTCTTTTACATCAATGGTATAATAAAAACCTGCCAAAAGAATAAAGCTGATGCCCGCTGTCAGCATATCGAAAGGAACAGTCCAGGCAGCCTTGATAATCGGATAAAAGGTTGAAAGCAACAACGCGACGGTCAGGACAGCGACTCCGGTGATGGCGAGTGTTTTGGCCTTTTTGGCGGATGCCGGTGTGCCATCGCGCAGCACTCCTCCTGCCAGTGCCCCCATAAGCGTCACGGAAATGGCAGAAATACAGCACAACAGCCCTTCCGGATCAAAAGTTTCCCCGTGTAACCTTCCTGGTATGAGAAGCCTGTCGAGGTAGGCATTGATACCGTTTACCGGATCCAGCGCGCCTGCCGCCTGGCCTGGGGCGGGAACAAACAACTGAATGAAGGCCATGGATCCAAGGATGCCAACCAACCAGTAAATTCTGGATTTGACATTTTTGGTATAGATTACGATGGTGGCGGCAAAGAAATAGGCGAAACCAATTTGTCCTAGTACGCTGGGAATCCGCATGTTAGAGAATCCACGGCGCAAGGCTCCATTGTATATAATTCCCAGGATGATCAGCGTAATCCCCCTAATGGCAGCTTTTTTAAACAAGGTAAACTTGTCAGTTCCGTTTTCGATTTTCGAGGTAATGGCATAAGGAATCGCTACCCCGGAGATAAACATAAAAAGCGGGAAGATCAGGTCCTCGAAGTGGAACCCATTCCATGGCACATGTTCCATCTGCTCGGCCACCGTATTTAGCCAGCCCCATTCGAGGACCTTTGCCAATGCCACGATCAGACTGCCACCGCCGATAATCCAAAGCATATCAAAACCGCGCAGTACATCCAGTGATGCCAGACGGTTGTTTTGCTTTTCAGTTTGAATTGGTGCATGCATTTTTTACAATTGTTAGAGATTAATAGTAGGAAACTCCTTCAAAGATATCCAATTATTAAAATATCAACTCTTCTGTAACGTTTTTTTTTACCGTGAGTCCATTTAGACTACTTTTCAAAGTGCCAAAAGTGCTTTGGACTTCTTCTACTTCTGTCGTTTTGTCACAAAAAATGACAATAAGTTGATGGATCCGGAAATATTCAGGCTAAAATTTCAGAAATAACAAACTCAGCAAGGATTGGCATAAAGATTGATTGAATGGGATTATAAGATTACAAAACAGATCAAAAACATATTAATAAAAATAGAATTAAATGGGAAAAATTATTGGAATTGACTTAGGGACAACCAACTCCTGCGTTGCTGTCATGGAAGGCAACGAGCCTGTTGTTATCCCCAATAGTGAAGGTAAACGTACAACTCCCTCGATAGTTGCTTTTGTCGACAATGGAGAACGAAAAGTAGGTGACCCGGCTAAACGTCAGGCTATCACCAATCCTACTAAAACGATCTCTTCGATCAAACGTTTCATGGGTGAGACTTTTAACCAGGTTTCCAAGGAGATTGGCAGAGTTCCTTTTACTGTGATCCAGGGCGACAACAACACACCCCGCGTAAAAATTGATGATCGTTTCTATTCCCCTCAGGAGATCTCAGCCATGATTCTTCAGAAGATGAAGAAGACAGCAGAAGATTATCTGGGACAGGAAGTGACGGAGGCTGTCATCACCGTTCCAGCCTATTTTAATGACTCGCAACGCCAGGCAACCAAGGAGGCCGGTGAAATTGCCGGACTGAAAGTTCGTCGTATCATCAATGAGCCCACGGCTGCTTCACTGGCTTATGGCCTCGACAAGATGCACAAAGACATTAAGATAGCAGTCTTTGACCTTGGTGGTGGTACTTTCGATATCTCGATCCTGGAATTGGGAGAAGGGGTATTTGAAGTGAAATCTACCGACGGAGATACTCACCTTGGAGGTGATGACTTTGACCAGGTGATCATCGACTGGCTGGCCGAACAATTTAAATCGGATGAAGGCATCGACCTGCGCAAAGATCCAATGGCCCTGCAGCGTCTGAAAGAAGCTGCGGAAAAAGCTAAAGTGGAGCTTTCCAGCTCAACAGAGACAGAAATCAACCTGCCATACATCATGCCGGTAAATGGTATTCCAAAGCACCTGGTCAAGAAACTGACAAGGGCACAATTTGAGAAGCTGGCCGACTCATTGATCAATGCAACCATGGAGCCTTGCCGCAAGGCCTTGAAAAATGCCGGATTGACTATCAGCGACATCGACGAAGTGATCCTGGTAGGCGGTTCAACCCGTATTCCTGCCATTCAGGAAAAGGTTCAGAAGCTATTTGGCAAAACTCCTTCCAAAG
Source organism: Prolixibacteraceae bacterium (assembly GCA_036508555.1). Taxonomy (GTDB): domain Bacteria; phylum Bacteroidota; class Bacteroidia; order Bacteroidales; family Prolixibacteraceae; genus CAINVV01. The sequence continues at coordinate 1,919 of DATCHD010000087.1, read as the reverse complement.
GGGTTAATCCGGATGAAGTTGTGGCCGTTGGCGCTGCCATACAGGGCGGAGTTCTGACAGGAGAGGTCAAGGACGTTCTGTTACTGGATGTTACTCCGCTTTCGCTCGGTATTGAGACCATGGGAGGTGTAATGACCAGGCTCATTGAGTCTAATACCACCATCCCAACCAAAAAATCCGAGACTTTTACTACTGCTTCAGATAGCCAGCCATCCGTTGAGATCCATGTTCTTCAAGGTGAACGTCCAATGGCGGCAGGTAACAAGACGATCGGGAAATTTCACCTCGACGGACTGCCACCTGCACAACGCGGCGTTCCGCAAATTGAAGTTTCATTCGACATTGATGCCAATGGTATTCTACACGTGACGGCTAAAGATAAGGCAACCAACAAGGAGCAATCCATCCGTATTGAAGCTTCTTCAGGCCTGAGTGATGACGAAATCAAACGGATGAAGGAAGAAGCTGCAGCCAATGCGGAAACTGACAAACAGGCAAGAGATCAAGTTGAAAAATTGAACCATGCCGATTCACTGATTTTCCAGACCGAAAAACAGATGAAAGAGTTTGGTGATAAACTGCCGGCCGATAAGAAAGTTCCTATCGAGACTGCCTTGAATAAACTGAAAGAAGCACATAAAATCAAGGATTACAGTTCCATTGACTCGGCAACTGAAGAGTTGAATACCGTCTTTCAGGCCGCTTCGCAGGAAATGTATAATGCAGCCAACGCTCAGGGTGGACCTGGTCCGCAGGGTGCTCCCGACGAGGGTCATACCTCTCAGCAAAAGAGCGGCAAAGGTGACAGCGAGGTAACCGATGTAGATTTCGAAGAAGTTAAATAAATTCGATTAAAAACGATAATCAAAAATAGGAAAGCCGCAGTAAATACTTGATTTGCTGCGGCTTTCTATTTTAAAAAATTATTGAGTTTGATATTTTGTTATCAATTTTAATCATATATATGTACCATATTTGTACCGCGCGTTAATCGGCGTTAATGTGTGCGCCTTATTCATTCTTATCATGTCTTAATCGTACTTAATTGGTATAACGCAAAGATTACTAAGAGCAATATGGGAATTAGTAAATTGAAAATGCCCAAGATTTGTGAGCAATGGATGAAAAGATCAATCAGATGAATTCCACACAAAATGTAGTTATCCGTAAGAAGCAACTACCTCTTTTTCAATAAGTGGACCCAGCAGGGCATGATCCTACGACCCCCTGATTATGAGATTTTGTACAACCACGAATTCAATGTTCTTAGATTTTTGCGCCTAAAACTCTTCTGATTTTCCGCTTAACGGTTTTTGAATTTCTTACACAATTTTTAATGGCAGTTAATTCAGTTGCCTTAAGTTTGCCCACAATTTCATAATCTATTTCTTCAACCGAATAGATATTTTCAAAATTGGTTTTGTTAAATTCTGCAACCTGTGGACCATAAACGTAAGTTTCTAAAGGGAAACCCCATCCGCTTTCGGCGATGGGTTTATTGGCTTCAAAATAGTAGCAATTAAAATTTATCACGGGCAAATCAATGCATCCATGAATTTTCTCAACGTTGGAAGGAATATGATCTTTACTTGTTGGAAGTGTTGCAATTAAGGTGTTTTCTTGATTTGTAGCCAATACAATAAAATATTTGTTTTTTTCCTTTCCGCCATTGGGAAAATAAAAAGGAGTGAAATACAAAATATTTCCGGGCGTGTACATCCTTAATCGTTAATATAGCTGAGTAACTGATTGAAGTGATTTTGTTCCACAAAGGTTTCTTTGCCTTTTTCATCCAGATACCAGGTCAGATCAATCTTTTCATCAGAAGAGTTGGTCAACCGGTTCTCAAATAAATCGAGCAATCCCTTACTTTTCGCGATAGTGTACCAATTGGAATTTTTCTGATGTGTCCGTTTGAC
>DATCHD010000086.1:0-11195 GCA_036508555.1 Prolixibacteraceae bacterium | reverse complement strand
AAGACCCGCAAACAGGATCTGAAAGGGAAGGTTGCAGTTGTTTCCGGATCCGGAAACGTTTCACAGTATGCTGTCGAGAAATTGATTGAAATGGGTGCAAAAGTTGTAACCATGTCTGATTCCACCGGATTTGTTTATGATCCTGCCGGTTTTGATGCTGAGAAACTTGCTTACGTCCTGGATCTGAAGAATATCCGTCGTGGCCGTATCAAGGAATATGCCGATAAATATAAGGTAGAATATTTTGAGGGCAAGACTCCTTGGGGTATCAAATGTGATCTGGCATTCCCATGTGCAACACAGAATGAGATCAACGATGCGGATGCTAAAGTCTTGATTAAGAATGGATGTTACCTGGTCTCTGAAGGAGCTAATATGCCTTCCACCCCTGAGGCAGTCGAAGTTTATATCAAGGCAAAGATACTTTATGGTCCGGGTAAGGCGGCTAATGCCGGAGGAGTGTCAACCTCAGGACTCGAAATGACTCAAAACTCTATGCGTTTGCCCTGGTCGCGCGAAGAGGTGGACGCCAGATTGCATCAGATCATGATCAATATTCATGAAACCTGTGTGAAATACGGTACTGAAAAGGATGGGTTTATCAATTACGTTAAAGGTGCAAATATCGGCGGATTCATCAAAATTGCCGAGGCGATGATTGTACAGGGTGTTGTATAAATTATTCAGCCAGAAGAGAGGTTATTGCTGAGGAGGCTTTTTCGAAGTTGAAATCAGCAATGACCTCTTTCATTTTTGTCTCGATGCTGTCGAGGCAAAGATTTCCGATACTTCCTTCGTGGGTATGATGGATTTCCCTGGACGGATTAAACTCCCCCTTTTCAATAGAAGAGCCGACTTCCCGGTAGGCATCACGGAATGGTATACCGCTTAAAACCAGCCGGTTAACTTCTTCTACACTATATAAATACTGGTATTTGTCATCGGCCAGGATGTTTTCGTTCACCCTGATATTTTCTAACGCGAAGGCAGCGATGGTGATACATTCATTCAGTTCCTGAAAAGCAGGAATGAAAAGCTCCTTGGTCAGTTGCATATCCCGGAAATAACCGCTTGGAAGATTATTGGTAACAGTCAGCAGCTGATTGGGCAGTGATTGTATTCTGTTGCAATGAGCCCTCATAAGTTCAAAAACATCAGGGTTTTTCTTGTGAGGCATGATGCTGGACCCTGTCGTCAGTTCGTCCGGCAGGCTTACAAAATTAAAGTTCTGACTCATGAACAGGCATACATCATAAGCAAGTCTGGAAAGAGTTGAGGCGATGGACGCGAGAGCGAAAAGAACGGTCTTTTCCATTTTACCACGTCCCATTTGGGCGTAGACCACATTGTAGTTCAACGATTCGAAACCCAGAAGGTCGGTAGTCATCTGCCGGTTAAGCGGAAACGAGGAACCATATCCGGCTGCCGAGCCAAGCGGATTCTGGTCGGCGATACGGTAGGAAGCCTGCAACAACAGGAGATCATCCGTCAGACTTTCGGCGTAAGCGCTAAACCACAGACCGAACGAAGAAGGCATAGCCACCTGAAGATGGGTATATCCTGGCATCAGTATTTCGTGGTAACGCCTGCTTTGGGAAATCAGAATATTAAATAGAATTAAAGTGTTTTCGGTGATAGATTTGATGGCATCCCTGGTGAAAAGCTTCAGGTCAAGTAGCACCTGGTCGTTGCGGGATCTGCCGCTGTGTATTTTTTTGCCAACCTCTCCCAATCTTTTCGTGAGTAGGAGCTCTACCTGGGAGTGGATATCCTCGACTCCCTCCTCAAGGATAAAATTTCCGTCAACAATTTCACGGTAGATGGTTTTCAGTTCCTTTGAAAGAATAGTCAGCTCTTCTTGTGTGATCAGACCGATTTGTTCAAGCATCTGAATGTGGGCCAAAGAACCGATAACATCAAACTTCGCCAGATATAAATCCATTTCACGATCTTTTCCGACCGTGAAAGATTCAATTAAAGCATTGATTTTTGTCCCCTTTTCCCAGAGTTTAGTTGCCATTTAGGCTTCAATTTTATTGGCACAGAAAGAACAGACTCCTTTGAGATAATAATGCTGCTCATCCACCCTGAAACCTTCCATGTCGGGTATGGGCAACTCTTCCTTTTTTACTCTGAAGTCAATTACTCCGTGGCACACTTTACATTTAAAATGTCCGTGTGTGGAAGTGTCGGCATCATACCGGACTTCGTTTCCTTCAATATTCAGCGCGAGGGCAACGCCTGAATCAACAAAAAGATTCAAAACATTGTAGATGGTAGTCTTGGATAAACCATTGATATCGTGGATCAAATCGCTGTAAATCATTTCAACCGTGGGGTGATTTCTCTTCGTAACAAGATAACTCATGATCTTTACACGCTTCTGCAATGGTCTTATGCCATTTTTAATTAGGTAGGCTGAAATCTGTTGTTGGTCCATCTCTTTTATTGTTTTCAGTACAAATATGCTTGATTTTTTCCGAAAGTCACTTTTTTTTGTGATATTTACGTGTAAAATTTTCATATTCGGAATATTAATTCTATTTTTGTAATCGTTACAAAAAGTAATTTAAATTTTTAGATATGTGTACATTAGTTGGTAAAAAAGCGCCTGTTTTTAAGGCAACTGCCGTTATAAATGGCAATGATTTCGCTAAGGATTTTTCTCTCGAACAATTTGTTGGTCAGAAGTATGTCCTGTTTTTCTTCTATCCATTGGATTTCACTTTCGTATGTCCTACCGAGATTCTTGCATTCCAGGAGAAGCTGGCAGAATTTGAAAAACGTAATGTCGCGGTAGTTGGCTGTTCGGTCGACTCAGAATTTTCACACTGGGCATGGCTGAACACCGAAAAGAAGAATGGTGGTATCAAGGGGGTAAAATTCCCACTGGTATCCGATCTCTCCAAAACAATTGCGGAAAATTACGGTGTATTAGCCGGAGAATATGAAGTAAACGATGCTGGTGAATCTTCTTTTACAGGAGCACCGGTAGCTTACAGAGGGCTCTTCCTGATTGACAAGAAAGGTGTTGTTCGTCACCAGCTGGTGAATGACCTTCCTCTTGGACGCAGCGTTGATGAGGCGATTCGTATGGTGGATGCACTTGCTCACTTTGAAGAGTTTGGCGAAGTTTGTCCGGCGAACTGGAAAGCAGGAGACGATGCAATGAAGGCTTCCGCGGAAGGTGTTGCGAGCTATCTTTCAAAGCACTGAGGTAGCAGTTGAAGTTGCTGAATAGCAGTTTTATCTAAACAGACCTTCTTCCCTGACCAGCATCAGGATAGAAGAATGCGGCAATATCAGAAATTTTTCGTTCTTGAACTCAATTTCTACACCTGTCTTACTCAGATAAACAGCCAGATCTCCTTCGTGCGCTTGCAGCGGGACATATTTTACATCATCCTTGACCTCTTTCCAGGGTTCGTTATCATCTGTCAGGGCCGGAATCGGGAATCCTGGTCCTGTCTTGATCACGTAACCTGATTGCACATTCTCCTTCTCCACTGCTGCAGGTGGAAGATAGAGCCCGGAGCTGGTCTGATGGTTCGGATTTTTCGGTCGGACCAATACCCGGTCGCCAATCATGATGATCTTTTCCAGATCTTTTTCAGAAAGATTTAATGCCATTTATCTTATTGCTTTATGCTACTACAAATATCCTCAATTATTGCCTAAAAAACGATTTTTCACGGTAGGAAAAAAGAAGCCGTCTCCTTTTATTCAGAGACGGCTTCTTTCTATACCAAGGAAAGCGACCATTATTTGATCATTTCAATACTTCGTTTCACAAAATTGGCCAATGCTTCACCCTTCAGCATGTTGTTGGCCAGGAAAGCCAGGTCTACCAATTGGTTGGCCAGCGGGTTGGAGGAACCAAACTGTTCCAGTTTTTCGCGTCTTTCGGACTCAACTTTGCTGATCTTATCGCGCGTCTCATTCAGAAGATCTTTCTCTTCCTGGGGAACTTCCTCCTCTTTTTTGCCCTCTTTCAGTTTTTCCAATGAGCTTTTTTGATCATTCAATTTTGAAAGTTCTGATTTGTAGGAAGTGAGTTCAGCACTAAGATTTGCGTCCTTTTCATCCAATACCTTCTTTACCAATGGATGAGAGATGTTAACAACGAGATTATAGCTGTCGGGCATTTCGCCGTAAAAGCTCATCCCTGCCTGCATCTTCGACATGTCCTTCATTCTGCGCATGAACTCATTCTGTGTGATGACCATCGGAGTGCCAGCTTCTCCTAAATGCTGGAAGTCGATGATAAACTGTCCGCGCTCTTTGGGTATAACAGCCTGAAAGATTGGACTCATTTCATTCTTTTCTTCTGTTGAAAGGTTTACCGACTCATGTTCGTCTTTTGCAATCAGCTTTTCAACAACGTCAGAATCCACCCGCACGAAATGAGATTCCGGATATTTCTGTTCGAAATGATTCAGAAGCGGAGTTGCCAAGACATCGTCCATCAAAAGGACATCGTATCCCTTGTTTTTGGCAGCCTCAATAAAGGTGAACTGCGACTCGATATCTGTCGCATAGAGGTAAACCAGCTTCTTGTTTTTGTCTGTCTGAGCCGATTCAATCAGCGTCTTGTATTCATCCCAGGTGAAAAGCTTCTTATCTGTATTGGTGAAGAAGAAGAATTTCAGGGCTCTTTCATAGAATTTCTCGTCTGTCAGCATTCCGTATTCGATGAAAAGCTTCAGGTCGTTCCATTTTTCCTCCAGTTCAGATCGTTTTTCCTTGAAAATATCCTGAAGTCTGTCGGCCACTTTCTTGGTAATATGACTGCTTATCTTCCTGACATTAGAGTCATTCTGCAAGTAAGACCTTGAAACATTCAGCGGAATATCCGGTGAATCAAGAACACCATGGAGCAATGTTAGGAATTCAGGTACGATACCTTCGACGGAGTCTGTCACAAACACCTGATTACTATAAAGCTGGATCTTATTCTTCTGTACCTCGAAGTTGTTCTTCAGCTTCGGAAAATAAAGAATACCAGTCAGGTTAAAAGGATAATCCACGTTGAGATGGATGTGAAACAAAGGCTCGTCAGCCATGGGATACAACTGGCGATAAAAACTGGAATAATCCTCATCCTTTAGATCAACAGGTTTCTTTGTCCATGCAGGAGTGATATCGTTGATCTGATTGTCTTCAGCAGTATCTTCATATTTGCCATCCTTCCACTCTTTCTTTTTGCCAAAAATAACCGGAACCGGCAGGAATTTGCAATATTTATTCAGCAGCTCTGTAATCCTGTTTTCTTCAAGAAATTCCACTGCGTCTGAATTCAAATGCATGATAATTTCTGTCCCCACCTGATCTTTTTCAGTGTCCTCCATCGTGAATTCCGGAGAACCATCACAAACCCAGCGAACGGCCTTGGCGTTTTTCTTGTAAGATTTGGAGATGATTTCAACTTCTTCCGAAACCATAAACGAGGAGTAAAAACCGAGTCCAAAATGGCCAATAATGGCATTCGCGTCATTTTTGTATTTTTTTAGAAACTCATCGGCACCCGAGAATGCGATCTGGTTAATATACTTTTCAACCTCGTCCGAAGTCATGCCGATGCCATTATCCGACACCGTAAGCGTTTTTTTGTCCTTGTCTACCGTGACTCTGACCTTCAAATCTGCTATTTCCTCACTGTATTTGCCTGCTTTGGCAAGAGTTTTCAGCTTTTGGGTGGCATCAACGGCGTTGGAAACGATCTCACGAAGAAAAATATCGTGATCAGAATAGAGAAATTTCTTGATAATTGGGAAGAGGTTTTCACTCGTTACCCCGATTTTTCCTTTCATGTACAAATCTATTTAAAGTTAAAACATTCAATTGATACCTGTTCGGATCAAAGCCTGTGCCAAGTGATTCCGGCTGACTATATGGCAGTTTTCGATGGTCGGCAGACGTATGTTTTTGAAGGTAGACTGAAAAAATGACAAGGTGAAACCGGTCCCTGAGCGCAGTCGAAGGGCCCTTCGACTGCGCTCAGGGACCGGGGAAAGACCGAAGGGGGAAAGTAAAAAGATGAGAAAATGGGAAAAAGAGAATAGTGTGAGTTGCTTTAAGTCTCAGATATTCAATATTATGATTAGATGTTGAGTATAGATATAGGTGAGATGAAATTGATTAAAGGTTAGTACAGCACATCGAAATATTGATGTGCTGAGATTGACTAAGAGGTAAAATTGGAGGGAAGAAAAATGGCACGGGAGGAGCGACTCGAACGCCCGACACCTGGTTTTGGAGACCAGTGCTCTACCGACTGAGCTACACCCGTATTTGCGGAGAGAGAGGGATTCGAACCCCCGGTACCTCACAGTACAACGGTTTTCAAGACCGCCGCGATCGACCACTCTGCCATCTCTCCTGATTAGCGTGTGCAAAAGTAAACCTTTTTTCCGTTCGGCAAAAATATCTCCAAAAAAATATTGGCTGATTTCCTGATAAAAAGTGTGCGAAAATTTTGATATGTAGAAAATTGTGTTGAAATTAGTCCGTAGAAATCATTTGAATCATTTTTATTATAAAACTGGGCAAGTGAGGGGTTTTCCGGAGGAGTTTGTCTTTTTAACAATCTTCAAAAAAATTGGTGGATTTAATCGAACGAATGCACTGATCTTCCGAATGACCTAAATTATTAACCATTTATATTCCTTATTTATTATGAACAAAGCGCAATTGATTGACGCCGTTGCTGCAGAAGCCGGAATGACAAAAGCTGATGCAAAAAAAGCTATTGAAGCATTTGTAAAAACAACTACTGAAGCCTTAAAACAAGGCGACCGTCTGGCACTTGTCGGATTTGGTTCTTTCTCTGTTTCTGATCGTCCTGCACGTACAGGCCGTAATCCTCAAACCGGTGCAACTATTAAAATTGCCGGAAAAAAAGTCGTTAAATTTAAAGCCGGCAGTGAATTGACCGACGCAGTACAGTAACGATTACCACCAAAACGAACAAAAAAGGGAGCCTCGGCTCCCTTTTTTGTTAAAAGTTTTGCATGGAATGCAGCTTTTTGTAGATCTTACCAAGTGTCAGCAATTCTTCGTGTGTGCCTCTTTCCACAATCTTACCTTCATGGAATACGCAGATGAGGTCTGCCTTCTTTATGGTTGAAAGGCGGTGTGCAATGACAATTGAGGTACGGTTCATCATGAGGTTTTCGAGTGCTTCCTGCACCAGCTTCTCAGATTCGGTATCCAGCGCGGAAGTAGCTTCATCGAGAATCAGGATCGGCGGATTTTTCAGCACGGCCCTCGCTATTGAGATCCGCTGACGTTGTCCGCCGGATAATTTACCACCCCGGTCGCCGATGTTGGTTTGATAGCCTTCCGGGGATGCAATAATAAAATCGTGTGCATTGGCCACTTTGGCCGCATCCATTACCTCTTCTTCGGTTGCAGTCTCCACACCAAAAGAGATATTATTGAAAAAGGTGTCATTGAACAGAATAGGGTCCTGGTTTACATTGCCCATCAGACCGCGCAAATCGGCAATTTTATAATCCCTGATGTCTATGCCGTCTATCATAATACTCCCGGATTGCAGGTCCCAGAAACGTGGTAGTAAGTCGACAAAAGTGGATTTGCCCGAACCGGACTGTCCGACCAGTGCGATGGTTTTTCCTTTGGCGATGGTCAGCGACACGTCCTTCAATACTTCGTCTTCCAGGTATCTGAATCTAACGTTACGGTATTCGATATTACGATGGAATTCCTTTACAGCTATCGCATTCGGTTTGTTAACGATGGTATTCTCGGCCAGAAGTACCATATCAATCCGATCCATTGACGCCAGACCTTTCTGCACAGAATAGAGTGAAGTGGAAAATGACTTGGCCGGGTTGATGATCGTATAAAAAAATACCAGATACGTTATGAACGATTCAGGTGATAAAGTACTTGTGTTGCTAAGAACTAATTTTCCACCATACCATAAAACAACCACTATGACAATTGTACCCAAAAATTCGCTCATGGGGTGAGCCAAATATCGGCGCCACATTAGCTTGTTCATGATATGGAGATATTCAGTGTTTTGTATTGCAAACACCTTATTCATTTTCTTCTCCGCATTGAAGGCTTTAATTATTCTCAAACCTGACAGTGATTCCTCAATCGTCGACAAAATTTCTCCCATCTTATTTTGGCCTCTCATCGAGGGCTTTTTGAGACTCTTGCCGACCTTCCCAATGATATATCCGACAACCGGCAGCATAAGAAAGACGAAAAGCGTCAGCGACCAGGACATATATATCATAACAATCAGCGAAATAAGAATGATCATAGGATCCTTGAACATCATCTCAATGGAGTTGAAAATCGAGTTATCGATCTCCTGAACATCGCCGGTAATGCGCGCAATAATATCCCCTTTACGTTCCTCCGAAAAGAATCCGAGCGGTAAGGATAAAATCTTGTTGTATATCTGGTTGCGAATATCGCAAACAATGCCATTACGCAAAGGGACCATCACAAAAGAAGCAAAGTAAGTAAAGCCTACCTTTAATATTACCATGAGAATGATGAAGAGTCCAAAATAGACCAGAGACTTTTCTTTTCCGTTGGTCTTTATCATTTCACTGATGTAATATAACAGATTGTCCTTCAGGCTGTCTAATGAAAAGCTCAATTCGAGAGGTTTGGCCACCATTTTCTGGGTACCAAACAAGATGCCTAAAACCGGTGCGAGGGCAGCAAATTGGAATGCTCCGAAGAGGGCACCCAGGAAATTGAAAAGCACATTAAGAAAAACATATCCTTTGTAGGGGGGCAAAAACCGCATCAGCAGTTGGTAGAGGCCTTTCATCTAAGAAATGTATATATTTAAAGTGGTTTATGAAACTATCCCGGTATAATTCTGAGGCGTTATTCTCTTTAACTCTGCTTTCAGTTCATCGGAGATCTTAAGGCTTTCGATAAATTCCAGGAATACTGACTGGTCAATTTTGCGGTTAACACGCGTCAGATCTTTCAAGGCTTCATATGGATTCGGGTAGGCTTCCCTGCGCAGAATAGTCTGGATCGCTTCGGCAACGACAACCCAGTTCTCGTCAAGATCGCGGTTGATCATTTCGGGATTAAGCAGCAATTTATTCAGCCCCTTAAGTGTTGATTTTATCGACAAAATCGTGTGCGCAATGGGTACTCCCACATTACGCAAAACTGTCGAGTCGGTCAAATCCCTTTGCAGCCGGGAGATAGGCAGCTTAGCAGAAAGGTGTTCGAACAGTGCATTGGCAACACCCAGGTTCCCCTCGGAGTTTTCGAAGTCGATGGGATTTACCTTGTGGGGCATGGCTGAAGAGCCGATCTCTCCTTTTTTGATCTGCTGTTTGAAGTAATTCATGGAGATATAACTCCAGAAATCCCGGTCGAGGTCAATCAGGATGGTGTTAATTCTCTTCAGACAATCAAAAATCGCAGCGTAATTATCATAATGAGCTACCTGAGTTGTGGTTTGTGAACGTTCCAGATTCAAGGCGTTCTTCACGAAACGATTCGCAAAATCAATCCAGTTGATGGAAGGGTAGGCAACATGGTGGGCATTGAAGTTTCCAATTGCTCCTCCAAACTTTGCATAACAGGGGATGTTCTTCAACTGGTTCAATTGTACATTTAGTCTTTCAATAAAAACCCTGATTTCCTTCCCAAGGAGAGTGGGAGAGGCCGGCTGACCGTGTGTCTTGGCAAGCATTGGTATGTCGTGCCAGCCAGTTGCAAGCTCATTCAGTTTGTTAAGAAGCTCTTCCATAACTGGAAGATAAACCTGATGAATCGCGTCCTGCATGGAACAGGGTACCGCTGTATTATTGATATCCTGTGAAGTTAACCCAAAGTGGATGAACTCTTTGTGCTCAGAAAGTCCGATCTGGTCGAATTTTTCCTTCATGAAATACTCGACAGCCTTGACATCGTGGTTGGTGACTTTCTCGATCTCTTTAATCCGGCCGGCATCTTCCAGCGAAAAATTTTCGTAGAGATTCCTCAGCGATGCCTTTGTCTGATCATTCAATGCATTCAGCTGTGGCAAAGGAATTTCCGTTAAAGCTATAAAATACTCTACTTCAACAAAGAGGCGGTATTTGATCAGGGCAAATTCCGAAAAATAATCTCCCAGCACGGCCACTTTATCACGGTATCTACCGTCGATCGGAGATATTGCCGTTAAAATCTGCAATTCCATCAAATTTCTGTTTTTGATTCAAATGCAAAAGTAACAAATAAATCTTTCGTAAATTTGCGTGACAATATACTACCATGAGTAAAATTAAGATATCTGCTATCACCTACCTGAATACCAAGCCATTTTTATATGGAATAACACATTCGGCAATTATGGACAACATAGATCTGTCGCTTGATGTTCCGTCCGTTTGCGCCGATAAGATGAAAGCAGGAACTGCGGATCTGGGAATTATCCCTGTCGCAGAGATTTCTGGGGTCAAGGGAGCCAATATTCTGACCGATTTTTGCATTTCCTGTTCAGGGAAAGTGCGGACGGTGGTTTTGGTAAGTCAGGTGCCTATTGAAGACGTTCGAAAGATAGTATTTGATTATCAGTCGCGTACATCTGTTCAGTTGGTGAGAATCCTGGTAAGGGATTATTGGAAAATCCGGCCGGAATGGCAGAATGGGGGTGTTAATTATATCAAAGAGGATATTCAGGGAACAACGGCAGGGATCATCATAGGTGATCGGGTTTTTGAAGCGGAGAAGCATTTTGCTTATGTTTATGATTTAGGCGAAGCCTGGAAAGCCCTTACCGGCCTGGATTTTGTGTTCGCATGCTGGGTGGCAAACAAACCAATTGACCGGTCATTTGCGGATGCGTTTGCGGAGGCGCTGCAGGACGGAATCGTTCATATTCCTGAAGTAATAAAAGAATATCAACTGCTTTATCCCAATTATCCCTTTGAGCAATACTTCCGCGAAAACATATTTTATCATCTGGACGATTCGAAACGGCAGGGGATGAATCTTTTTCTGAAGATGATTGGGAGGGGAATGTATGCTTAAAACATTGCTATATATTGGTATAGGGAGTTTCCTGGGCGGAATTGCCAGGTACCTCATGTCAAGAGCCGTTCAAAATAGTATTGCCTCCGCTTTTCCTTATGGAACCATGGCTGTTAACTTGCTGGGCTGTTTGCTGATAGGTTTCATCTTCGGAATTTCAGAGCGAA
>DATCHD010000085.1:0-55757 GCA_036508555.1 Prolixibacteraceae bacterium | reverse complement strand
TCGGCAAAAGAAGCCTTTCCCATGATACGCTGGCTCATTAGCCTTCCGGCTACGACCACCTCCTGGAAATTATTTTTTTCGGGCGAGTATTGATCTAAAATTTGCTTGGAAGAAGTATTGATCTTGAATTCGTTAGCAGGGTAGGGATTGATGCCCAGATCGCGGAGTTTCTGTAAGGAATTTCGTCGGATTATCTCCTGCTCACTTAACTCTATGTTACTCATCTTTAATTAATAATCCTGTATTTATGAAGAAATAAGGTGCAAAGATAAGAAAAGATATCTTTTTTTTCCGAAAGAATTGTCTCCCGGCACGTATTTATATTTGTCGCTACGGGTCAAAAAGGTATATTTGGTAAATATTTTTTAAGCCGCCAGCGGAGAAGGAAAAGCATGCAGAAACTTTGGAAACTGAAGGAACAGGCTGATATTAATGATATCAAGCAGCTTTCGGCTGCGCTGAATGTGGATATGGCCATCGCCAATCTATTGGTTCAGCGTGGGATAAAGACGTATGCCACAGCTAAAACCTTTTTCCGGCCTAAACTCAGCGACTTGCATGATCCTTTCCTGATGAAGGATATGGACAAGGCCGTGGATCGCCTCGAAAAGGCTATTCAGCAGAACGAAAGGATCATGGTCTACGGCGATTATGATGTCGACGGGACTACATCCGTTGCGCTGATGTACACCTTTTTATCCAAACGGGTTTCACAGATAGAATATTATGTTCCAGACCGTTACATGGAAGGATACGGAATATCCCTGATTGGTATTGATTATGCAGCAGCCCAGAAAATTTCCCTGATCGTTGTTCTGGACTGCGGTATCAAAGCGGTAGAGAAAATTGCCTATGCCAAAAGTCTTGGGATCGACTTTATCGTCTGCGACCATCACAATCCGGATGATGAGATTCCTGACGCGGTGGCCGTTCTCGATCCAAAGCAACCAGGCTGCAACTATCCTTACAAAGACCTTTCCGGTTGTGGCGTTGGTTTTAAACTGATTCAGGCATACTGTTTTAAGAATAATCTGCCACAGGAAATTGCCTTTGACCTGCTGGATCTTGTTGTGGTCAGCATTGCCTCGGATATCGTTCCGCTCACTGGCGAAAACAGGGTGCTTGCCTATTTCGGGCTTCAAAGACTAAACACAAATCCTTCCATCGGATTAAAGACACTGATAAATTATTCTGGTATCATTGGTGAAATCAAGGTACAGGATATCGTCTTCAAAATTGGTCCGAGGCTGAATGCTTCAGGCAGAATCGAGCACGGCAAGAAATCCGTCAAAATATTGTTGGCAGAAGACTTGGCAGAACTGGAGGAACTTGGCATTGAGATCAATTCATACAACGAGATCCGCAAGACCCTCGACCGTGATATCACACTGGAAGCCCTCGATATGATCTCCCAGAGTCAGTTCTACGAAGGGCGCAAATCTACGGTGATCTACAACCGCGACTGGCACAAGGGGGTTGTCGGAATTGTAGCCTCCAGACTGACAGAGCATTATTACAGGCCGACCGTGGTTCTGACAGAATCCAACGGTATCGCCACCGGATCGGCACGTTCGGTGGGTGAGTTCGATCTGTATGAGGCGATCGGAAAATGTGCAGATTTGCTGGAATCTTATGGCGGACACATGTATGCCGCAGGCCTCTCGATGAAACTGGATAATGTAGCTGAATTTTCCCGTCGCTTTGAACAGGTAGTAAGAGAGACAATTACTGCCGACCAGATGATTCAAACCATCGACCTGGATGCCAAAATCTCGCTTTCCGACCTCTCTCCCAAGTTCTTACGATTATTGAAGCAGTTCGAACCTTTTGGTCCGCACAACAATTCGCCGGTATTTCTGACAGAAGATGTGATGGATTACGGCACAACTAAACTTGTTGGCAAGAACAATGATCACGTAAAACTGGATTTGATGGAGGCCAATCGCTCCTCCTCCCGCTTCTCCGGGATCGGTTTCTCACTGGCCAACCACTTTGAAATGATTAAGCAGTCGTTGCCTTTTGATATTTGTTATTCTGTTACCGAAAATCAGTACCGCGAAAAGACTTATATGCAGCTCAATGTGAGAGATATACGTTCCCGCATGGATTATTAATTTAGTTATAGAAAGACCAGGAAAGACCGAACAATGCCATCGAAGGAGCAGCGGCATATCCGGGTGAAGTGTAGTATCCGCCTTTGACAAACTGGGTCGCGAGATTGGTGTACTTGATGTAAAAAGCAGTCCGCTTTAATTTAATATTGATAAAAGCGTCGATCCATGCATAATCACCAATTTTTACGGTCGACTGCCGGTAAAACATTCCTATTGCCGGAGCATACTGATCGGCATTATAGGCTGTTTCGTATCGTGTGTCTATCCCAAGTTGATAGAAAAGCACCTTTGCATAAGTATTTTCGTAATAGAATGAATTTCGGATACTTACGGATGGAAGCGCCAGGTAAACGCTTGTGGATGTCCTTTGGAACACTGCCCAGTTGCGGATGTTTAGTCCGCCGAACTTAAAGTCCTTGTTCAACATGGCCTGCAAAACAGAGAACTCGGAAGCAGCCTGTTCCGGCAAGGCTTTCTCATTGAAGAAAACATACTTACTGATGATACTGTAATTGACTGATGCTTTGAGTCTCCATCCTGGTTTATCCAGTGATGATCCAACCCTTAAAGTATAAGTCTTATCAAAGAAATTCTCCCATTTGTAATGATTGGAGTAATAGTGTTCGAAGAAATAGTTGGGTGTCTTGCTCGACATATTGGCAAAAATCCGGATAAAGGAGGTGTCCTTTTTCGACCTCAAAGGTTTCTCTATGGCTCCGGATAATTCATAATCCAGTGCGTTTCGTCCTTGTATGTAGGATTTACCAGCAACATTCCAGCTCCAGAAACGTCCATCTGTCCGGTAGGCTGAGGCCCCAATATAAGTGTTGGAGAAATTATGGGGTTGTGTCAGTCCGAGGGGTGCATGCTTAACCCCAACGGAATCAACCGTCTGCTCCTCCTGAGGAAAATAGGTATTAGTCAGGTCGTTGGAGATGGAAATTTGTTTTCCAAAGGTGTATTTCCGGTCGGGGGCCTCAAGAAATTTCAACACAAAACGATTGGAGATCACATTTTGTCCTGATTTATCCATAGTCGCAGGCGCTGCAGCGGAGCCGGCAGTACCGTTAATATAAGGGACATGATCTTTCCCATAGAAATAAACGGTGCCCCTGGAGTCTCCGAAATTGAAGGAGGGATTTGGATCTGCTTCTGTATAGATCCGAGAATCTTTCTGATATTCAAATACATGCATCAGGGCTACCCTGGGAATAAATTTTTGAAAGATCTCCTTCTTGTCCTGCATTTCTTTCCAGATTCCCATCTTGTATTGATGGGTTAGCGATGCGAAGAAATTGTTGTTGAGAGAACTCACATCCGTCAGCCAGACAGCGATATTTTCCGCTTTGATATCGGGGTTTTCAATATCTTTTGGATTGGTCAGTCCGCCATTCTCCTGGTTGTCGAAGCTGTTTTTCCCTATCGAAAACCAGAAATCATAACGATTGAATGTGCCGCTGGTGAACAGGCCCAGGCTGCGGTCTTTGGATTGTTGATTGAGGTATTTTCCTGACGATCCGATGGAATTGTAATAGAATCCGAAGTTGAAGTGCTGGTTGATATTCTGGGTCTGGAATACTTTTAGCACAGTTTCCCCTTTTGGCTTGTTGGAGAACAATTGTCCATAAGTCAGCAAGGTATAAGGCTTTGTGACATCGTAGAATTTGACTCCACCCGGCCACAATCCATAGTCGGAATAGTTCATTTGAAACAGGAAATCCCGGTCTGCTATCTTCCTCTGGAAAAAATCCATGGATTGGTATGAATTTCCTATATTTCCCAGAGATTCAACTGATAACGAATTTTTGAAAGGTGGGTGATAGATATGAAAATCCATGACTGTCGTGTCAACTTTTACCTCTTTGATGCGGGTCAGATCATCCACAAGCTCAAAGGAACGCATCTTAAAAACAATAGTATCTTTCGCAGCCTTACCTCCTTTTTGTTTGTTCTTTCCGCTCCCGGAGGAGGAGCGCTGACTACCCGAATTCCCAATCATACCCGTTGGCTGGGCATTTGAGAAAAGGGAGCTTGACAAAAGAAGGGATATAAAAAGAAGTTTCAACGTAAAATTCATCTGACAAATATAGGCATTTTAAGAAACCTGACCAGTTCGCCGATCCACAACACAAAGGAAGTTGAACCGATTATTATGACCCAATCGGATAGCTTTAATGGGACTGTTCGCATTGCTTCGCCACCAAATTCAATAATGAGTATTTGTCCAATAAAAATTACAAGCGCAACAAGTACAAAGCCATAACTTTTAGTTAATCCATTAAAAGCAGACCTTCCAGACATGAAGGCTTTTGCATTGAACATATTCCAGAATTGAAGCATTACGAAAATGGTGAAGAAACGAGATAAATCATACATACTGATTACACCATCGTGGGTAAAATAATAGAGGATACCAAGAAGGATTATTACGAAGGAGAATCCAACAAAAAGAATATTAAATCTCATGGCTGGTGTAATAATAAAATCCTCATTTTTACGTGGTCTGTGATCCATTACACGTTGATCCGGTGGTAATGAAGCCAATGCACCTGCAGCGAAAGTATCCATAATCAGATTTACCCATAGCATCTGAGTTATAGTAAGTGGCAATTTCTCTCCAAAGATTGAGCCAAACAGCACAATTATCAATGCCGCAACATTGATCGTTAATTGGAATAAAATAAACCTCTGAATGTTTAAATAGACAGACCTTCCCCACATAACCGCGGTGGCAATGCTGTTGAAGGAATCGTCAAGCAGCGTGATATCACTGGCCTCTTTGGCGACGGAAGTTCCTGAACCCATCGACAACCCAACATGTGCGAAATTGAGCGCCGGAGCGTCGTTGGTGCCGTCACCGGTAACAGCCACTATCGCCCCGGCCCGCTGCAACAACTGCACCAACCGTTGCTTGTCGGTCGGTCGGGCACGGCACATGATCTTAAGCTTAAGGATACGGTTTAATGCCTCTTCGTCCGATAAAGCCGCAAATTGCACTCCTGTAATCAGCTGATCTTCACCGTCTTCCTCCTTCCAGATGCCAATCTGCCGACCAATTTCCCTGGCCGTACCCGGCGTGTCGCCAGTAACAATTTTTATGTCTATACCTGCGTGAACGCACGCAGCCACTGCTGCGGGAACATCTTCCCTTACCGGATCAGAGATCGCTGCGATCCCAAGGAATTTAAGATGGGCATTTCTGACGGTTCCGTTGACAATCCTTTCATTGTCATCATTGATCTCTTCGTAAGCGAATCCCAAGGTACGCATGGCCTGATTCTGGTAGCCGTGCAGCAGGGTCTCGACATCTTTCCTGACGCCGGCAACAGGAACGCTCCCTTCCGTGGTGCGAACCGATTCACAATGATCCAGCACTATTTCGGGAGCCCCTTTGACGAACAAAACTTTCTTTCCGGGAGCCGTTTCCACAATGGTCGCCATATATTTCCGCTCGGTCGAAAAAGTCAGTTGTTCGACGATCTCATACTCATTCCTGATATCAAGATAATTAGTACCCTGGCTGTGCAACCAGAAAAGCAATGCCGCCTCGGTTGGATTCCCTATGGAGTGGACATTTCCCGGGTCTGTGAAATCCAGGTATGCAGTAGAATTTATGGAGATGGATTGTCGTATCAGGTCACTCAATTCATTGTCAATCAGGGTTTGGTTATCGAGACCGAAGAAATTAGTCCGGTACACCTGCATCTTGTTCTGCGTGAGTGTACCGGTCTTGTCTGTACATATCACGGTAGTGGCGCCCATGGTTTCGCAAGCATGCATCTTCCTTACCAGGTTGTTTGACTGCAACATACGCCTCATGCTAAGTGCCAGGCTGAGGGTGACGCTCATCGGTAATCCTTCAGGTACTGCCACGACAATCAGGGTCACGGAAACCATGAAATAGGATAATATCTTGCTGGTAACCAGCAGGGAAACCCAGGCTTCGCGATGGGAGAGGTCCATACCGAGGAGATAAAAAACACCAATTAATACCAGGAAAGTCCCAATGCCGGTCAGCATCCACCTCAGCCAGCTTCCGTTCTTTACAAGGTTAGGTGTCCGGAGGCTTTGCTTAAAATAGGCCAGGCCATCGCAGACAATCGGTACCCAAACTTTAACAAGCGCCACCATCACCGAGAAGATAACAATGGTAGTGGAAACCTTCTGCGCAAGAGTCATGACGGTTGCTCCCGAATACAGATCTTTGAAAAACAATGCGATGAAGGTCAGAGCTGCCAGGAGGAATCCGACGACTCCGATGAGTCTCGCCAGACCATCGAGTTGTTTGTTTAGCGGGGTTTGTTCGCCGGTCATGGCGGTGGATTCGTGGGCGACGCGGCCAAATTCAGTATTATCGCCAACTTGTATTACTTCCACGGTGCAATGTCCGTCGACGACAGTGGTGCCACGGTAAACCATGTTGGAAGGATAGGTTGCCTCCTCGTCAAAATCTTCTTCTTGGATGGTCTTGTTGATGACCGGTTCGCCCGTTAGGGAAGATTCATTGATCTGCAGTGAGATGGCCTCTGTCAGTTTGCCGTCGGCCGGAACTTCATCGCCCGTTGAAAGGAGAACAAGGTCTCCGACGACGATAGACGCTTTGGACACTTCAAAGATATTGCCATTCCGGATGACTTTTACGAGGGTTTCATCGTTGACTTTGTTGAGCAGGTCAAATTTTCTGTTGGCATCCAGTTCGAACCAGAAGGCAACTCCGGTCGCCAGAAAGATGGCAAAGAAGATACCGATGGTTTCGGCAAATTCGCGGTGAACGAAGGAAATTCCAAGGGATAAAAATGCTGCAATTAACAGGATCCGAATGATCGGATCTTCGAATTTCTCGATAAAGAGTGACCACACGGATGCTCTTTTGGGCGGTGTCAGGAGGTTTGAACCATGTAATTTTCGGCTTTCGGTGACTTCAGAATCGGTCAATCCGGTCAGCTGTTTTCTTTGTTCCATCCAGAGTTCTGATTAATTTCCAAATATACGTTAAGAAATTCAGAAAATAATTTTTCAAATTTAACCAAATAGTTTAACCAAATGGTTAAATTTGTCCCGGATATATATTTTTATGAGTTCGGAAAGTACCAAAGAAAAGATCGTCCATGCGGCTAAACTCGTTTTCATCCGAAAGGGGATGGACGGCGCACGGATGCAGGAGATTGCTGATGAGGCAGGCATTAACAAGGCGTTGCTTCACTATTATTTTCATTCCAAACAGGAGCTTTTCAATGAAGTTTTCTACGGGATTCTGAGTAATCTTATCCCCGGACTGATTTCAATTTTCAAACTCGATATTCCCTTCGTCGAGAAGATAGAAGCAATTGTGATGCAATATGATTCCTTTATGCTGATGAATCCTTTTCTTCCGCAATTTGTGATCAGGGAGATTAACCGCGATCCGGACCAGCTTTCAAGATTCATGACAGACAAGGGATTGGATTTCGAAAAGGTGGAAGAGATGATTAATAAGGAAGTTGAAACAGGAAGGATCAGACCCATCACTTTTCAGCATCTTTTCGTGAGCGTTATTGGAATGATTATCGCACCATATGTAGGCAGACCTTTATTCCAGAGGAAACTTTTTAACAACGATCCGGAAAAATACGAACAGTTTCTGAAGGAGCGGCGGGTCGTTGTTACTGCGTTTGTCCGGCAGGCGCTGGTTTGTGGTCGGCCGGATAATATAGGATAGCCCAAACAAATAAATATATTATATCGATTAACCAAATGAAGCGAGCATTATTTTTTGTATTGTTATTCATTACCGTAACCGGATATGGTCAGGTCAACAGCATCAACCTGGAGGACTGTTACCGGCTGGCCCGCGAAAATTTTCCACGTTTACCGGACACCAAACGGCAAAAGGAGATCAGCGATCTCAGGATGCAAAACCTTGGTACCTCCTGGAATCCACAGCTGAATCTCAATGGTCAGGCGACTTACCAAAGCGAGGTAACGAAAGTGAACATCCCGCTGCCCGGCGTATCTATTCCTTCACCTTCGAAAGATCAGTACAAGGTGTACCTGGATGTGAAGCAGACGATCTATGACGGCGGAGCTTCAGAGGCATCAAAATCGGTCGAAAAATCCTCCCTGGCAGCAGACCTTCAAAATCTGGAAGTGGAACTTTATGGCATCAACGACAAAGTCAATCAGCTCTATTTCAATATTTTGCTGATGAAGGAAAATGAAGAGATCATCCGGCTGAAACAAGCTGTGCTGGATGAACGGATCAAGGTTCTGGAATCGGGCTTCAAAAATGGCATGGTAACTTCCAGGGATCTGGAATTATTGAAAGCGGAAAGATTGCTGACTGATCAGCAGATCAGTGAGATTTATTCGGAGAGACTTGCGCTGCTGGGTACTTTGGGGATCCTGACCAATCAGTCGCTGAACGAAAATACAACACTTGTTGAACCGGCTCTCCAGGTAAAAAGCAATGCGATTTCCCGTCCGGAGTTAAAATATTTTGACCTGCTGGGCAACAAGTTAGACCAGAGTTCACAATTGCTGCAGAAAACAAGGAGTCCAAAGGTTTTTGGTTTCGGTCAGGCCGGATACGGAAAACCCGGACTTAACATGCTGAAAAACACCTTCGATCCTTATTATGTGGTTGGACTGGGTGTTTCGTGGAACCTGGTGGACTGGAATCAGACCGGACGGAGCAGGAAGATCCTGGAAGTGCAGAAAGAGATGATAGGCAGTCAGAAGGCCATCTTTGATCAGAATCTTTCAATTGCGCTTTTTAAGGCCAATGAAGCGATCAGAAAAGTGGATCAGCTGCTGAAGATTGACGGAGATCTGGTGGCACTAAGGGCGAAAATTGCCAAAAACTCGGCTTCTTCGCTGGAGAATGGCGCTATTACCTCGGCTGATTATATTGTGGATCTGAATGCTGCGACACAGGCCAGTATCAATCA
This sequence comes from Prolixibacteraceae bacterium, assembly GCA_036508555.1. Lineage (GTDB taxonomy): Bacteria > Bacteroidota > Bacteroidia > Bacteroidales > Prolixibacteraceae > CAINVV01. The sequence goes on along the minus strand of DATCHD010000085.1, from coordinate 46,717 downwards.
GAAAAGCCATAAGGTGCAGTTGTTGTACGCAATTACGAACTACAACACGTTAGCCGGGAAACCATGAGAACTGAGAAAATGAGACCGGTCCCTGAGCCTGTCGAAGGGTCAAGTAAGAAAGTAGGAAAATGTCAGGCAGCCCTTCGACAGGCTCAGGGACCGGGAATAAAAAGTGAATAATGAAAAATAATATGAGAACAAAAAAATTGAATTGGGTGGTGGGTGTCGCGATGGGGATTGTGATGGGATTGTCCATAGTATCCTGTAACAGCAATAAAGATGCTTCGGATGCTTTCGGAAATTTCGAGGCGGACGATCAGATTGTCTCCTCCGAAATTCCCGGAAAACTGTTGTCCAGTAATTTTGAAGAGGGAATGACCCTGGCAAAAGGTGCCGAAATTGCCGTAGTCGACACGGTGCCGCTTGTTCTGCAAGTTGCACAGCTGGAATCTCAGATGGCTACCATTCAAGCCCGAAAGCAAAGTGTCAAAACGCAGATTGCCGTCATTGAGCAGCAAAAAAAGAACCTCGAAAAGGATAAGGTCAGAATTGGCAACATGTTCAAAGATGGTGCCTCCACGCAAAAGCAGGTAGACGATGTGAACGGCAATATGGATGTTCTGAGCAAACAGATTGCCAGTACCCGTTCCCAGGAGACCGTTCTGTCCGGCGAAACGAAGGGTACTTCCACTCAGCTGGCTCAGCTCCGCGACAAGATCAGCAGGTGCCGGATTCTGTCTCCTATCAACGGACTGGTACTGGAAAGGTACAAAAAGACCGGTGAACTGGTAGGACAGGGACAGTCTCTTTGCCGCATGGCGGATGTATCCTCACTCAACCTTCGCGTTTATGTCAGCGGCGACCAGCTGCCACACCTCAAAATAGGACAGAAGGTTAAAGTGCTGATCGACGATACTGCCAGCAAAAACAGGACATTGGAAGGTACCGTAACCTGGATTGCCACTGAGGCAGAATTTACACCAAAAATCATCCAGACTAAAGTCGAACGGGTCAAACTGGTGTATGCCGTTAAGGTAAAAGTTTCCAATGATGGTTCTCTCAAAATCGGAATGCCGGGCGAGATAAAGTTCATAGATTGAGGCTGATATGATAAAAATTTCAAACCTCGAGAAAAGCTATGGCGACCTGAAGGCGCTGAAAGGCATCTCACTGGAAGTCGGGAAGGGAGAGCTTTTTGGCCTGATCGGTCCCGATGGGGCTGGCAAGACAACACTTATGCGGATTCTGGTTACACTGTTGACACCGGATAAGGGGTTTGCCACGCTCGACGGACTGGATGTCGTCAAAGATTTTCGGGAGATCCGCAAGATTGTCGGGTACATGCCCGGCCGCTTTTCCCTGTATCAGGATCTGACAGTTGAGGAGAATCTTCAGTTTTTTGCCACGGTCTTTGGTGGTACCATCGCAGCCAATTATCATCTGATCAAGGATATATATAGTCATATTGAGCCTTTCAAAGACAGACCTGCGGGTAAGCTCTCCGGCGGCATGAAGCAAAAACTGGCGCTTTCCTGTTCGCTGATCCATGCTCCAAGGATCCTCATACTGGATGAACCAACCACCGGAGTGGATGCGGTTTCCCGGAAGGAGTTCTGGGAAATGCTGGATAACCTGCGTAAGACGGGCATTACTATCATGGTGTCGACACCCTACATGGACGAAGCCAATCTCTGCGACCGGGTAGCGCTGCTTCAGAATGGTTCTGTCCTGTCGGTCGATACTCCTGCTAAAATTATAGCCGGATTTACCAGGAAGCTACTGGGCATCAAGGTGTTCAATACGAGTCAGCGGTACGGGTGCGTCGCGCTGCTGAAAGAGCTGAAAGGTGTCGAATCGGTCTTTTCCTTCGGGGATGCCATTCACATCACTTGCGGCGAAAATGGATTAAATGCAAAGAATGTGCTGGAATACCTTCATGGTAATGGGCAGAAGGAGGTAACGGTAGAGAGCATACAACCGACCATTGAAGATGTTTTCATGGAGTTGATGAAGGAAACGAGCATTAAAAATTAAGTATGGAGGTACAGACTCAGAATAGGGAGCCGATTATTCAGGTGAGGAATCTCGTGAAGAAGTTCGGAAAGTTTGTCGCGGATGACAACCTGACTTTCGACGTGTACCCCGGAGAGATCTTTGGATTTCTGGGGGCCAACGGAGCTGGCAAGACGACGGCTATCCGAATGATCTGCGGACTGCTGGAGCCCACTTCCGGTCAGCTGAAGGTGGCTGGTTACGATGGTTACCACGAAAGGGAGAAAATCAAACAAAACATCGGGTATATGTCGCAGAAATTTTCGCTGTACGAGGACATGACGATATATGAAAACATACGCTTATTTGCAGGCATTTATGGAATAAGCAGGAAGGAACGGCTCGCCAAGACGGATGAGCTGCTAAAAAAACTACAGCTGGAAGAGAGCCGAAACAAGCTGGTCGGAGGTTTGCCGCTCGGCTGGAAACAGAAGCTCGCGTTCTCGCTGGCAGTGTTTCACAGTCCGAAGGTGGTCTTCCTGGATGAGCCCTCCGGAGGCGTGGATCCGCTGACGAGGCGTACTTTCTGGGACCTGATTTACGAGGTTGCACACCAGGGAATCACCATTTTTGTGACTACTCACTACATGGATGAGGCCGAATATTGTGATCGTGTCGCGATCATGTCGGAGGGGAAAATTGTGGCGCTCGATACGCCAACAGCACTGAAGTCCCAATACGGGGCGGATAGCATGGACGGGGTTTTCCTGAAAATTGCAAGAAATAAAGAATAAATATATGAACCAACTCCTGGGGTTTGTCAAGAAAGAGTTTACCCATATTTTCAGGGATACCCGGACGATGGTGATCCTGTTCGGGATTCCCATCATTCAGCTGATGCTGTTTGGTTACGTCATTACCACCGAAATTAAGGATGCCCGGATAGCCATTCTGGATCACTCCAACGATAATGTCACGCGTGAAATCAAGAACAAACTTCTATCAACCGGATATTTCAGACTGGATGCCAACCTGATGCATGAAAACGAGATTGAGCCGATCTTCAGGCAGGGCAATATCAAAGAGGTAGTGGTTTTCGAAAGGAATTTTGCCCAGAAGCTTGAACGCGAGGGGAAAGCAGATATTCAGGTGATTGCTGATGCTTCCGACCCGAATACGGCACAAATGCTCTACAATTATACCAACGGAATCATTCAGGATTATACCAAGAAAAAGTACGCCGGTTTTACCATTCCGGTGCAGATTAAGAGTGAGGTCAGGATGTTGTACAACGAGAACATGGTAGGCGCTTTCATGTACGTCCCTGGCACTATGGCCCTGATACTGATGCTGATATCCGCCATGATGACCTCTATTACCATTGCCCGCGAAAAGGAGATGGGAACCATGGAGATCCTGTTGGTCTCGCCGCTAAAGGCGCATCATATCATTCTTGGGAAGGTTGCTCCCTACCTGCTGCTATCCATTATTGACGCCTTTATCGTGGTTGCGCTGGGTAATCTGGTCTTCGGGGTACCCATCAGGGGAAGTATTCTCGTGCTGGCATTTTTGGTGGTTCTTTACATTACGATGGCACTTTCGTTGGGGATACTGATCTCGACGGTGGCCAATAGTCAGCAGGTAGCCATGTTTATTTCGGGCTTCGCCCTGATGTTGCCGACGCTGTTGCTGTCCGGTTTCATCTTTCCCATTGAAAACATGCCTGTGCCCTTGCAGATTCTTAGCAATTTCATGCCACCCCGATGGTTCATCGATGCCATTAAACAGGTGATGCTCAAAGGAAACGGATTCGAATATATATGGCCTAATGTTTTGATATTAAGTACTATGACTATTTTCTTCCTAGTCGTAAGTGTCAAAAAATTCAGATTAAGATTAGAGTAAACGCCGAATGAGAACAATATTATATCTGCTTCAAAAGGAATTTATCCAGGTTTTTCGTAACAAGGCCATGCTGCCGATCATTTTCATCATGCCATTGGTTCAGATGCTGATTCTGGTTTTTGCGGCCACGATGGAAATCAAAAGAGTAGACATCACGGTAGTTGATTTGGATATGAGTGAGACCACTGCGCGGCTGACGACCAAGTTTGAAGCCAGTTCGTTTTTTCATGTGACGAGGGCCCGGATATCGCCTTCCGAAACGGACAAGTTACTGTTGAAAGGCACAACCGATGTCGTGGTGACTTTCCCGCAAGATTTTGAAAAAGACCTGAAACGGAATGACCAGGCTTCCGTGCAAATTTTGATAGATGCCATAAACGGCTCTGCTGCAGAGCTTTCCAATGCCTATTTGCAACAGGTCATTGGCAGCTATAACCAGAAAATCAGGGCGGAGATGATGGGAGTTCCCAAATTCACACCGCCGCAGCAGATTTCGGTGATACCATCTTATTGGTACAATCCCGAACTCAATTTCAAATTTTATATCGCCCCCGGGGTGCTTGTGATTCTGGTTACCATCATCGGATTGTTTCTCTCATCGCTGAATCTGGTGCGGGAAAAAGAGATGGGAACCATTGAGCAACTGAATGTTACGCCAATAAAGAAGTACCATTTCGTAATTGGAAAGTTATTACCGTTCCTGATCATCGCGTTATTGGATCTCACTTTTGGACTTCTGGTGGCTAAACTCGTATTCGGATTGCCCTTCCTGGGAAATATCCTCACGCTTTATGTGTTCACTTCTGTCTATCTTTTCCTGATCATGAGCATTGGTCTATTCGTTTCGGCTATTTCAGAAACCCAGCAGCAGGTATTGTTCGTCAGCTTTTTTTTCCTGATCGTCTTTATTATCATGAGCGGACTCTTTACGCCTGTCGAGAGCATGCCGGTGTGGGCGCAGCGGCTGGATATGCTCAATCCGATCTGTTACCTGATCAGGATCATCAGGAATGTCGTTTTGAAAGGATCCGGATTACTGGATATGACCACGGAGCTCCTCCGGCTCTCCGTTTATGGCTTGATCATGTTTCTTCTGGCCGTTTGGAGATATAGAAAAACTGTTTGATATTGATATTTTATTATCTTGCGGTTGTCGAAAAGTGTCAACTATTAGCGGTATTATGAGTCTTAAGAAACATTACATAGCACTGACAATCAGTTTTTTGCTATTTTTTCAGTTAGCCTCCCTGGCTGCCGGCACGACAGATTCCAGAGATCGAAAATTCAGAAAATCAACCTCCTCGCAAGACTCCCTTTCCTGGAGCATCTCCTATATGAAGAAAATCTTCAATGGGTCTGGCAAGTGGTTTCTGACCAAAGAGTCCTTTCACAAGCCAATAAGGGGCGTAATCGATTATGCTGAAAACGATCCGGTTGATACCATCGTACTACGCATGAACAAAATTTTGTTGCCCGATTCTATTCGTTTGATTTTCAGCCGAAAGGCAGAGAATATTTCCAACAGGAAGCTGGTTCCGGGTTATTTGCTGTCTGATGAGGTAGAAAAGCAGGTAGAAAACAGAAGAAAAGCAGTGGCCGATAGCATTCGTAATACTTTTATCCAGGTTCCTGATACCTACCTGAATGAACGGTTGGCGCTGGTTTCATTAATTCCTTTCGGCGATCCCAATAAAATGCCGGTGGATCTTTACCATACTTTTCCGGCCGCGTTTAAAAATAAGTTTAACAAGGTATGGGAGAAGACTCGTCTGCCTGCTAATGTTACTCCCGCTGAAATTGATACCCTCAAGTCCAAGCTCTTTGTTTGGACGCGTCAGACCTACAATGATTCTATCCTGTTTTTCAAACGGGATTCATTGATGAAGCAATATCGCGAGGACCTCATATTACAGCTTTCCGCGGAAGCGGTTGCAAAGGAAAAAAATTCTCTGGCAGAACGGAACCGGGAGTGTCTCAACAGTTACAACGAAACTGAGATTGCGAAAGTCAACGATTCTATACGTGTAGCGCTGCATTACCTGACCGACCGTGCTGCGGATGATTCCACACTGGTGAGCATCACCAACATTACCGGCACACAAGCAAAAACGTGGACGGCCAATCATCCCATGACTTCCATGCGGATATTTCTGAAGAATGAGCAGAATGATTCCATCGGAGTTACCTTGTATAACAATGGAAAGGGTGGTTTGAAGGCGATCATCGATGACGGTGTGAAATTTTTGCGGCTTTCAGAAACGCAAAAAAAGGAGATAACATTTGTTCCGAAGAAGCCCGATTCGAAATTGCATAAGGTAGTTATCCGACACATTGATCCACTACCGTGGAGACTGCTTGGCACTGGAACCGTTGGATTTACCCAGACGGCCCTCTCCAACTGGGCGAAAGGGGGAGAGAGTTCTCTTTCAATGTTATTAATCAGTAGATATATAGCTAATTACAGCAAGAAGAACATCAGGTGGGAAAATTCTGCCGAATTCAGACTGGGAATTTTTTCATCCAAGACAAGGGGTATAGAAAAGAACGATGACAAGCTGGAGTTTCAGTCGAGGGTAGGTTATTCAGCCTTCAAAAAATGGTACTATTCTTTCGAATCCAATTTCAGGACACAGGTAGCCCGCGGGTACATGTATCCTGATAAGGTGAATCCGATCTCGGCCTTTATGGCACCCGCCTATCTGACTTTTTCCATTGGAATGGATTTTAAGCCGACTAAAAGATTCTCGCTCTTCCTTTCACCTCTGACATCCAAGACAACTTTCGTCCTTGATACTGCCTTGATAAATTCATCGAACTTCGGGCTTGAGCCCGGGAAGAGAAGGTTGTGGGAGGCAGGCGCAATCGTGAAGATGAACTGGCATTACCCGATCATGGAGGATATCATCTATGACACCCGGGCCGAGATCTTCAACAACTATCTATATCCGTTTCAGAAGTTCAACCTCAACTGGGAGCAGACGCTGGTCATGCAGGTCACACAGCACATCAGTACGCGCATCATGACGCAGGTCATCTACGATTACAACGTCAAGTTTCCTATTACCGATGATACGGGGAAAGTGATTGATCAGAAGGCCAAATGGCAATTAAGCGAGCTGTTTACGGTAGGATTCAATTACAGATTTTAGTGTTGTGTTAAGTGCCTTATAGCGGAACGTCATTGTAAGCTTAAAAGTACAGGGACAGAATTACAAACACGGCGAAAATAACCCCAGCGATACCATTGGTAGTTCCGAAGGCCAGGTTCACCCTGCTCAGATCGCCGGCCTTTACAATCCAATGTTGATAAACCATCAGGGCAGCAAAAATTGCCGCCCCGGCCCAGAAGATCATGTTGGCTTCCAGGGATATACCGGCAAGAACAACGAAAACAAGGGTTAAAACATGCACGAAGGAGGAGATTTTAAGGGCATTTTTTACTCCAACCAATACCGGAATACTCTGCAGGCGGTACTGGTTATCAAATTCAACATCCTGGCAAGCATAAATGATATCAAACCCGCTAACCCAGAAAAAGACTATACCGGAAAAGAGCAACGGTGTTAGGGCAAAATATCCTGCGACGGCCAGCCAGGCCCCGATTGGCGCCAACGAAAGGCCCAAACTCAGCACAAAATGGCATAATGGGGTAATCCTTTTGGTATAACTATAGCCCAGAATAATGAACAAAGCAACCGGCGATAAGGCAAAACACAAGGGATTGATCATCCAGGTTACAAAACAGAATAGAAAGGCATTGATGATGACAAAGGCAAGTGCTTTGGGTGCGGAGATCTGTCCGGCCGGAATTTCCCGTTGTGCGGTACGGGGATTGGCGGCATCAAAACGGCGATCGAGGTATCGGTTGAAACCCATGGCTGCATTCCTGGCAAATACCATGCAGAGGACGATTTCGGTCAGCAGTTTCCAGAATTGGACCTGATCGGTCACCATGGTTGCCATAAAGAATCCAATCAAAGCAAATGGCATCGCAAAAATGGTGTGCTCAAATTTGACCAGGCGTGCGTAAAGAAGGAGTTTATTCATAGTAGAACAAAAATAGTTAACTTTATCGCATCTTATTCAACCTAATTATGAGAGAATTCAAAAAGCGCTACCTTCTCAATGCACCGCCACCGGATGTTTACAATGCGATGACCAATCCATTGATGATTGAAATTTGGACAGGTGAACCAGTGGTCATGAGTACTGAACCAGGCAGCCCGTTCGAAATTTGGGATGGCGCCATCACCGGGCAGAATCTCGAATTCATTCAGGATAAGCTGATTGTGCAAAAATGGTTCTTTGGCGAAGAGGTGGATTCTATCGTTACCATCAAGCTGCATGCCGACAGAAAGGGTACACAGGTTGAGTTACACCAGACCAATATCCCTGACGATGCCTTCGACAATATGGTAGACGGCTGGGATCAGGATTATTTTGGGAATCTCAGGCAACTTTACGAATAGGGCTCGACGGTAAGTCTCATCATGTAGTCATCCATTTCGAACCCGGATCCAATATCCATTACGACTTCCCCGTACTTTTCGAAACATAGTTTTTCGTATGCCTTAATGGCAATGTGATTGTTTTTATTGACGGTTAACGTGATGTAATCCAGGTTTTTGGCTCTGCATCTTGCCGAGATAAAATTTATCGCGATGCGCCCGAATCCTTTTCCCCGCTCTCGCTCCAGAACATATAATTTGCTTAAAAACAGCTCACCGGGTTTTTCGATAATTGCGACGTACGCGATCGGTACCAAGGCTGTATGAATCAGGTAATATTCAGTTTTTTCCTCCCTGATCTGAACGGCGATTGCCTCCCTGGATTGGTATTTTTCCAGCATATAATCTACTTGTGCCTTCCCTATGATTGGCGTATAATATTCGTTCCAAATCGTAAATGCAAGATCTGAAACGGCAGAAATCTCTATTTCCGAATCTACTGGCTTAATAAGAATACCCATATTATCTGATTTGAGCTCCCAGCTCGCGTTTAAATGCATTCATTAATTTTTCCATCGTTTTTTCTATCTGCTTGTCATTAAGCGTCTTGGAGTCATCTCTTAGCAGGAAACTCACTGCATAAGATTTCTTTCCCTCCGGCAGATGTTGTCCTTCATAGACATCAAAGATAGAAACCGATTTCAAAATTTCTTTTTCGGTTCTCTGTGCCCACATTTTAATTGAGCTAAAAGTAACGTCACGGTCAACCAGCAATGCAAGGTCTCTTTTTACTTCCGGGAATTTCGGCAGCGGAGTATAGGAGACTTTGTGTTTCTTAATGGCATTCAGCAGGAGTGTCCAGTGAATATCTGCATAATAAACTTCTGCCTGAAGCCCTGATTGTTTCAGGATATTTTTGCTGAGGATGCCTAATTGAGCTACCTTCTGATTATTAAAAGAATAGATGATTCCTTCCGAAAACAAATCAGAAGAAAGTGTCTCCATCTGACAATTGTCCGGCGAAATTCCAAGCTTGGTCAGAATTTTTTCGAGGTAGCTTTTCAGCGTGAAGAAGGTGGTTGGCTGAGCTTTGGCCACCCAGTTTTCGTATTCTTTGTTACCTGTCAGCCATAATCCAATGTGCTCTTCTTCCTTGTAATTCTTTACCGGATTGGAATTGGTCTTTGAACCATCGTAGAAGTAAACGTTCCCAAATTCATACAATTTAAGGTCAGCATTTTTGAAGTTGGTGTTCCTCAGGATGGTCTCGAGTCCTCCGAAAAGCAGGGTCTGCCTCATCACGTTCAGGTCTGAGCTAAGCGGATTGTAAAGTTTGACACAATTCTCCTCCCTGAAACTGCTTAACTGCTCGTAATAGGTTGATTTAGTGAGCGAATTACACATAATTTCATTAAAACCATGTGCGGTAAGCATCTCAGAAACAAGATTCTGTAATTTCAGTTTATCCGGTTGACCCGCATGTTGAAGGGTCGATTTTACCGACGTTCCGGGTTCTACATTATTGTAACCATAAATGCGAAGCAACTCTTCAATGACATCGGCTTCCCTGCGAACGTCCACGCGGTAAGGCGGAACAGACAGCTCCAGACCGTTGTCATCTTCTGAAACTACCTCTATTTCGAGAGACGTCAGAATATTTTTTATCTGATCTTTTGGAATCTCCTTACCGATGAGTCGTTTAATATTACTGTAGCTTACTTTAACGGCGAAGGGTGACAGGGCAGAAGGATCGGCAACAATATCGACAATATCCGAGGCGATGGTTCCACCTGCCAGCTCGCAGATTAGCAATGCGGCTCTCTTGAGTGCATAAATGGTGCCGTTGGGATCGACTCCCCGCTCAAAACGGAAAGACGCGTCGGTGTTCAGGCCGTGCCTTCGTGCAGTCTTACGGATGTAAACCGGGTTAAATAGGGCGCTTTCCAGGAACATATTCGTCGTCTCATCTTTGATTCCGGAGTCTATTCCGCCAAACACTCCGCCGATGCACATTCCTTCAGATTCGTTACAAATCATGAGGTCTTTTTCATCCAGTGAACGGTTAACCTCGTCCAGTGTTCGGAATTTTGTGCCGCCCGGCAAAGTTTTGACGATTATTTTACCTCCTTTGATGTTTGCCAGATCGAACGCATGCAAAGGCTGACCCGTTTCGAAAAGTACATAATTGGTGATATCGACGACGTTATTGATGGGCTTAAGACCGATTACCCGAAGCCGGTTTTTTAACCATTCGGGAGATTCCTTGATTGTAATGCCTGAGATGGAAACGCCGGCATAACGGGCGCAGGCCTCCGGATTTTCGATGCTGACCTGTACTGTATGTGTTTGTTTGGCGACTTTAAAAGAATCGACCGATGGTCTGGTGTAACGTGTTGGTTCATTTTGATTTAGAAAGGCTGCCAGATCTCTGGCAACGCCAATATGAGAGGCGCTGTCGATGCGGTTAGGGGTCAGGTCGACCTCCAGACAATAATCGCTTTCGATGTTAAACCAGGCAGATGCGGGTGTCCCCGGTAGGGCAGAAGGATCTAGAACCATGATGCCATTGTGGTCGTTTCCCAGACCGATTTCGTCTTCGGCGCAGATCATTCCGGCCGACACTTCTCCGCGTATTTTGGATTTCTGAATGGTAAAAGATTCATCTCCTTTGTACAAAACTGTGCCTACAGTGGCCACAATTACCTTTTGTCCGGTTGCCACATTGGGTGCTCCGCATACAATCGGGGCAATTTCACCGTTCCCAAGGTCGACCGTGGTAATACTCAGATGATCCGAACCGGGGTGCCTCTGACAAGTCAGCACTTCGCCGACAACCAGCCCTTTCAATCCGCCTTTGATGGACTCAACCTCTTCAACGCTTCCGGTCTCCAGGCCTATCTGTGTAAGGGCTGCAGCGATTTCCTGCGGACTGAGTGAACAGTTCAGATAATCTTTCAGCCATTTAAAGGAGATGTTCATGACAATTTAATTTTGGGCGAATTTAGACATTTATACCCTAAAGTCAAATTGCTGTTTTTGATCCGGAAGGATAAAAGAAAAAGCGCGGAGAGGTTTTTTAATAAAAAATTAATATTTTTCATGTAAAATATTGTTTGAATTTAATGAATTGCTATTTTGCATCACTTTTGTGACCTCAGTCAACTAGCAACGAATTAACTGTATCTCATTAATAATTAAAAGAATAAAATACTTTTGTATATGGCTTTAAGCAATAAACCTCGTTTGGTAAAAGATTATGACAAGCTTCCGCTGGAAATTCAGGGGCAAATAAAACTCAACTATCCCCAGGGTTTTGCCGGAAGTCTTATCACTTACATAGATGCCAAGGGTAAAGTGGTATCTGCTTTGCCTTATGAGACCGACGATTTCTATTACCTTGTCAGGATGACATTAGCCGAAGCCTACGACATTATCGAAAATGATGAGGATTTTGGTGATAACGGAATTCTAAGGGACGATTTTGCCCTCCAGGGTTTTGAAGGGACTGAAGAGGAAGATGATGTGGAGGATATTGCCGACGAACCCCTCGACGACGAGGAAGACGATGATGATGAAAGATAGAAACTAAAAACCGGGCGACCGGTTTTTTTATTTCAGGGCATTCAGCATCTCCTGGTATTGATCAGGATGAAACCATTGAATCTCCGGATCTTTCCGGAACCAGGTCAGCTGTTTTCGGGCATATTTGCGTGTGTTGGCCTTGATTTTTTCCACGGCTTCCTCAAGGGTACAGCCGCCATCGAAATAATCAAACATTTCCCTATACCCTACTGTGTTGAGGGTATTCAAATGACGGTGAGGATAAAGCCTCCGGGCCTCCTGCTCGAGTCCTAAATGCATCATCTCATCGACTCTCTGGTTGATACGGCCGTACAATTCAGAGCGCTCACGGTTGAGGCAGACTTTGACGATCCGGAAATCCCGCTGTTTTTGGGTTTTAGTTCTTTGTGAGGAGAACGACTTGCCGGTCGTGTAAAATATTTCGAGAGCATGGATGATTCTGACCGGATTCTGAAGGTCAGCTTCATGGTAGTAATCTGAATCTACGAGTTTTAATTCGTTCCGCAGGCTTGCAATTCCTTCCTTCTTCATCCTTTCTTTTAGGTTTTGCCTGAGTTCAGGATCGATGTCGGGCAGATCGTCGATGCCTTTGCAGACCGCATCAATATAAAGCATTGATCCTCCTGTCATGACAACAATATCATGAATTTCAAATAATTGTGGTAAAAGATCCAGTATTTCTGCTTCAAATTTTGAAGCGTTGTATTTTTCGAAGATGGAGTGAGAATGAATAAAATGATGAGGAACCTGAGTGAGTATCTCCTCCGGCGGAACGGCTGTCCCCACACGCATTTCCCTGAATATTTGCCTCGAATCGCAGGAGATAATTTCTGTGCTGAAATGTTTGGCTATTTGAATGCTAAGCGCGGTCTTCCCGACCCCGGTGGGACCAGCCAGGACGAGTAAGGTTTTGGTTGGCATCTTGGTCAAAGGCGATTTTCAGATATTTGGACGACTGGAATTGAACTGGAAAATGTTCGAATAATGGTCAAAAATAAAAAGATTGTAAGATTGGGTCATCTTAAACAAGCGAGGCGTTCAGTAAAACCCGGTCATCAGATGATGTCGTTCTTGTCGCCGTAAAGTTCAGTCAAATCTTCCAGTTCACCCAAGTCGTTGAGCACACTCATCATTTCTGTGTTCTCGTCGAGAAGCAAATCTGTGTCGTTCTGTAAGTTTCTCATTCTTATATAAAAAATTGCTCTTTACTATGGTCAAATTTATTACGCAATGATATATATTGTTCAATAATTGTCTTAAAAAATGTTAATTTTTCGAATATTTGCAGGGGCGATCATTCAATCAGGCGATTAGCAAAAACGGATCAATGACTCTGATTGATGTAATTCAGGCAAGATCCGCATTGGAACCACTTGATTTGTTGATCATTATAGGTGTGCTTTGCAAGAATCTCCTGAGAAGTTCCATCCTGGTGATGAAGAACAACCTTCAGGGGCACGCCCGGAGTAAAGTTATTCAGTCCGAGGATATCGATCCGGTCCTGCTCCTGAATGAGGTTGTAATCTTCCGGATTGGCAAATGTTAATGCCAACATACCCTGTTTCTTTAGGTTAGTCTCATGGATACGGGCAAAAGAGCGCGTCAGTACGGCTTTTACCCCCAGGTGCCTTGGTTCCATGGCCGCATGTTCGCGGGAAGAACCTTCACCGTAATTTTCGTCACCGATTACGATGGATCCGATGCCGGCTTTCTTGTAACTTCTGGCCGTATCAGGAACCGGACCATAGGCGCCGGTCAGCTGGTTGCAAACAGAATTGGTGTTGCCGTTGAAGTCGTTCACCGCTCCGATCAGCATATTATTGGAGATATTATCGAGGTGCCCTCTGTATTTTAACCACGGACCGGCCATCGAAATATGGTCGGTGGTACATTTGCCTCTGGCTTTGATCAGCAGCGCGAGCTGAGTCATCTCCTTACCGTCCCATGGCTGGAATGGTTCGAGCAGCTGCAGCCTGTCTGAGGTTGGATCAACCGTGATCTTAAGGTGTCTGAATTCGCTGGAAGGAGGAATTAATCCGGCGTCTTCTACCGCGAAACCCTTAGCAGGAAGGTCGTCCCCCTTAGGTTCATCCAGTTTAACTTTCACACCATCTTTATTGACCAGATAGTCCGTTATCGGATCGAAATCGAGCGTTCCGGCGATAGCGAAGGCAGTGACAATCTCCGGTGAAGCCACGAAACCGTGCGTCTTTGGATTACCATCGGTTCTCTTTGCAAAGTTCCGGTTAAAGGAGGTCATGATGGAATTCTCGGGCAGATTGTCTGCATTTTCCCTCGACCATTGTCCGATGCACGGACCGCAGGCATTGGCCAGCACGACACCTCCGATTGATTCGAAGGCTTTCAGATATTGGTCGCGATCCACAGTATATCTGACCAACTCAGAACCAGGAGTAACCGTGAATTTAGCCTTCACAGCCAGATTTTTTGCATTCGCCTGAAGCGCTACAGAAGCAGCCCGGCTGATATCTTCGTAGGAAGAATTGGTGCAGGATCCGATGAGTCCGACCTCCATTTGCATGGGCCAGTTTTTCTCTTTCGCCACTTTTTTAAACTGCGAAAGCGGTGTGGCCAGGTCAGGCGTGAAGGGTCCGTTGATGTGTGGCTCAAGCTCCGAGAGATTGATCTCAAGGAGTTGATCGAAATATTTTTCAGGATTTCTGTAGACTTCTGCATCTCCGTTCAGGTGTTCCGCGATGCCATTTGCCATTTCAGCAATGTCTGCCCGGCTGGTAGCTTTCAGGTACTTGGCCATGTTTTCATCGTAGCCGAAGATAGAAGTGGTGGCTCCGATTTCGGCGCCCATATTGCAGATGGTACCTTTTCCGGTACATGAAATGGTTGAGGCGCCTTCACCGAAATATTCAACGATGGCTCCAGTTCCACCTTTAACGGTTAGCAATCCGGCTACTTTCAGGATGACATCCTTGGGAGAACTCCAGCCTTTTAACTTACCTGTCAGCTTGATACCGATCAGCTTCGGGAATTTCAGTTCCCAGGGGATTCCTGTCATAACATCCACTGCATCAGCACCTCCAACGCCAATGGCGATCATGCCCAATCCGCCGGCATTCACGGTATGTGAATCAGTCCCGACCATCATCCCGCCAGGGAAAGCATAATTTTCAAGCACTACCTGGTGGATGATTCCGGCTCCAGGTTTCCAGAACCCAATTCCATATCTTTTGGAGACTGTCGAGAGAAATGAGTAAACCTCCTTGTTGGTGCCCTCCGCATTTTTTAGGTCTATCGTGGCGCCTTCCCTGGCTAGTATCAGATGGTCGCAATGGACAGTAGAAGGAACAGCTACTTCATCTTTTCCCGCCTGCATGAATTGCAGCAAGGCCATCTGAGCCGTGGCATCCTGCATGGCCACGCGATCCGGATTGAAATTTACATAGGATATTCCTTTCTCAAATGGTCGCTCAGGAAGTGATTCTGAAAGGTGAGCATAGAGAATTTTTTCGGTCAGAGTAACCGGTCTGCCCAGCAGCTTTCTCAGGTTTTGTGTCTTCTGAGGAAATTCAGCGTACACTTTTTTAATCATTTCAAGGTCGTATGCCATAATCGGTCAAATATTTTAATAATCGGAAAATATATTTTTGGCAAAATTGGCAATTATTTCCCAATAAAGTGAATAGTGAAAAGTGCAGATTGCAAATCTGCACTAGCGAATTGTGAAAAGTGAATAATGAAAAGTGAATAACGCTCCAGCAGATTTGCAATCTGCTGGCAATCTTAAATCTTGAGCTCTCCCTCGTTTGCAACGAGGGAGTTAGGATGTAATCACTCGTTGCAAACGAGGGATGGCAGGGGAATAGTGTAAAGTGCAGATTGCAAATCTGCACTAGCGAATGAAAAGCGAATGAAAAGCGAATGGTGTAGAGTGTAGCGTGAAAATGTGTAACTTTGTTTGAGCAGAGAAAACAGCATCAAAATCATTTTTTATGGTCGTGTTAATAAAACCGTTAGTTGCAGAAAATATCAGCATTGCTTTTCAATCGATTCGTGGTAATTTCCTTCGGTCCGTACTGACCATTCTGATTATTGCGGTGGGAATCGCAGCCCTGGTGGGGATACTTACGGCCATCGACTCTATCAAAAACGCCATCACCGCCGACTTCACCCGTCTGGGTGCCAATACTTTTTCCATTCAGAGCATAGGTATGCGGATCCAGATTGGCAGTCAGCGTTACCGCTCAAAAAATTACAGTTATATCAGTTATTATCAGGCCAAGGAATTCCGTGATCAATATCATTTCCCTGCCCTGGTCTCCATTTCTGTGATGGCAACCGGCAATGCCACAGTGAAATATGAATCGAAGAAGACCAATCCCAATGTGATCATCCGCGGAGTCGATGAAAATTATCTTCAGACAGCGAGTTATTCGCTGGGAAAAGGCAGGAATTTCTCGATGCAGGAAGCTTATGACGGTGCCAATGTGGCGCTAATAGGTGCAGAAATGGTGCCTAAACTGTTTTCCAAAGATGTAGATCCGATTGGGAAACTGCTCACTATCGGGAATGGCAAATACACCGTCACAGGTATACTGGAATCAAAGGGAAGCGGTTTCGGCGAGACGGGCGACCGACTTGTTCTGCTGCCCTTTTCAAATGTTCGGCAGTATTTTAACCGGCCCAACATGAACTTCAAGGTAAGTATTCATCCTAATTCAGCACAATTGATGGATGCCGCGACGGGCGAAGCGGAAGCAGTATTTAGGAATATCCGAAAGTTAAACATCTTCGACGATTCCGACTTTGTTGTCGAAAAGAGTGATAATATTGTCAATATTTTGCTGGATAACATCAAATATGTGACGATGGCCGCGACCATTATCGGCCTTATCACACTGCTGGGTGCGGCGATTGGTCTGATGAATATTCTGCTGGTGACGGTAGCGGAACGTACCCGGGAAATCGGTATCCGCAAGGCTATGGGGGCCAATTCCAAGACAATCCGGCAACAATTCCTGATCGAATCAATAGTCATCGGACAGATGGGAGGCATGCTTGGCATTATCCTTGGTATATTAGCCGGAAACGGGGTGTCAATGTTGATTGGGAGTGCTTTTATCATCCCATGGAACTGGATTATTGGCGGTGTTACCCTTTGTCTCCTGGTAAGTTTTGCCTCTGGAGTAATTCCTGCCGTGAAAGCCGCCAAACTGGATCCGATTGAGGCCTTGCGGTACGAATAAAATCAGAATTTGAAGTTGATCGTCAGTTTATAGGCAAAGTTCTGCGCCTTGTTGCTGAGTTTGTACGGGCCATACCTGTAATAAGTACCGAAGCCGATCCCGGTAATATTGGAATTCAGGATTTTATTCAGTTCTATTCCGGATTCAAAAAACCCCTTCCTGAAATCTGTCGCACCCGAAAGGGCTGAATATTCCTGTTTCAGTGAACCAACTCCGATGTTCTGCACAAGTACCAGCTCCGGACGAATAAAATACCAGGAAGGGATGAATCCGGTACCAAAATTGTGCCTGATGTGAAGGGATGCATATTGATCGGCGGAAAATTCATTCAGTCCCATGGTGGCAAAGGCATAATGAGGCAAGAGTGTAAAGCGGCCCGAGTTGCTGCCATAGCCGTGAAACCAGTCGGTAATGGGCGCGGTATTGAAAATTTTCCCACCCCTGATCATGACAGTGGTCGTTCCCAATGCTGAAAGAGGCAATTGGAATTTGGCTTTGGAGTCAAGCTTGGTAAACTGATATTCACTATTAAATAACTTTAAACCCTGAATTACAGAGAAGAAGAAATCTGATTTGGGTGGAGAACTCTGAATCAGATCTTCCGAATTATTCATAAAAGCAATGCCAGGAGAGTACCTGAATTCCAGTCCGATTTTGGTCAGATAAAATGGATCCCACTTGTATTCGGTGAAATTTCCATAAGAGTTTCTCTGATTTTTGGAGCGATCCACATAAAACTTAACATTCAGCGGTTCAATCGGCCTGATCTCCACGCTTGCAGATAAATTCTGGGTCCGGTACATATTCATGATCAACAGCGAACGGAAATATTCGGGCTCGAAAATATTGAAATCGGTAAGCAGTTCCTCCTCGCCAAAATCCCGCTTCACATCCCGGTATCCCAGCTGAATCTTGAAATCCGCATACCCTTTTGGATAGATTCTCAGCCATTCACCGTGCCTGAATTGTCTGTCCCTCATTCCATAAGTAAAGTAATTTCCCAATGTGAAATATTTGGAAAATTTCCGGTTGGTCTCCAGGCCGAGGCCCAGTTTGTACCCTTCATTAATGTTATAGCCGAACAGATACATGAAATTGATACTGACCGGCCCTACCGGGATGGTCCCGAGGGAGAGCGCGTGCAGAAATCTGACTTTCCGGTAAATCCGGGCTTTCTTGCCGAGGCTATCAAGGTATTGATAAGTAGCTGAATCTTTAGGTGTTAACGGGATATGCCGGAAGCTGGAGTCCATCGCCGAGTCCTTCTTTTCGGGCAATCGGGTCACGCCGTATTTGGGAAAGGATTTCGGGTCGAGTGTTGGGTTGATATCCGTCTGATAAAGGTATGAACGGCTGTTGGCCGTGATGGAGACCTTCAGAGGTTGTTTTTTTTTCGAGAGGGAATCCACCGGAAGGGTGGTAGTCATGTTAAAATTGACCGCGGCATTCAACTCGGCGGGAAACCAGTGGCTGTCACCGATCCGAATATAATGTTGCCAGACAGAAGCAAAGACTTCCTTTTTGTAATCACTGGCAGGTTCGATGATTACACTTTCAACAGCATAGCCATGTGTGTTGATGTGCAGAAATCCTTTTAGTCCGTCGAAGTTCCTGTCTTTGGCCGGATGAAATCTGATTCTGAATGTAGTATCCTGATTTTCAATCTGCAACGTATCTTCCAGGACGAATGCGTAGTTTCTGAGAGCGGATTTGTTGATAGGGGAGAGGTAATTTCTCCCAAGCAAGGTGAAATTTTGTTTGTAAATGGAAAAACTCTGAAGCTGGTTCGACAGGAGAAAGAAGGTTTCTTTTTTGAGTCCGGCTACTTTGGAAGAGATGATTTCCTCGTTTTCGTGGTTGGGTTTCAGAAATTTTTTCTTGCTGAGCGTTTCTATCAACAGCATATGGCTCGCCTCGAATTTCTCCTGTAATTTCTCAATTTCCCTGGCAGAAATCATTTTTTTCCCATTAAATTTTTCCTCTGAGGGCACGTCCGCCGATAGCCAGAATTTGTGGTAGGAAGTATACTGGTAGCTGTTCAGCTGGTCCGGATCGTTGGAGTCGGAATGATTCAGGACCATTTGCATGATCCGGTAAGCAGGGTCCTTTCGGGGATATACCTCGATGGTATTGAGCAGGTTATCGTCCGGGACAAGATATATCACCAGACTGGTTACAGACTGCTTCTTTATCTCCAGGTTCATGGGTCTGAATCCAATGTAGCTGAACTGAACCTGACTGACGGTATCAGGAATAGAGAAATTTCCATCAATATTGGTCGTAGTACCGCTATTGCCGTGGTTAAAACGAAGGTGTACGAAAGGCAGTGGAGACTGGTCGGCGCCATTCAGTACACGGCCCAGGATGTAATGAGTTTGGGCAGTGGTGATATAACTGGTCAATAGGAGGCAAAGCAGAAAAAGAATAAAATAATGCCGGCTATTCTTCGTGCTCCTGTAACTCATTTAATGACTTGATTAATTGATCGCGGTACTTTCCGAACAGATGATTATATCCCTTGTGAAAGATATAAAATATTGATCCTAAAATCAAACTTAAAAGAAACAGCATAGCAACTACAACAATGGCCACGTTCAGTATGGATGGCGGCTGACTAATCTGAACAGATTGGAAGCCCTTGTTCGCACCAGATATAAAGCCCAGACTGATACCAGATAACAGTATAATAACTGCCAGGTAAAACTCTTTTTTAAAGGTGTCCAGAAGGGAGAGTACTTTTTCTATGGTTCCCCTCAGATCCTGGTCGGCCAGGGTTTTGGACTGCAGGCGACGGTAACGGATTACAAAAAGTAATATGGACAACATTAACATAAAATTCACGACCCATTCCAGCAAGTTGATCCATTTTGGTACTTGAAGGGAGCCCCTGTATTCGGAAGGGAAAAGCAGGTCGGCAGGTAATAACTGATCGGCCAGCGTGAGTAAAAGGAAGAATACCAGAAACCAGATACCAATTTTTACACTCCTGTCCAGCCTCGATAAAATGCCCGAACTTCTGCGTCGAAGCAACTCGTTGATCTTAGCTGAATCCAGTCCTTCACGCCGACTTTTATCCGCGTTAACCTTCTGCCATGCCTTTTTAAAATCGTGTAATTCCATTTAAATACGTTCTTTGCTTTTAACAAAGGATTCCAATTTCTTCTTGATTCTGTTCATTTTTACCCTGACATAGTTTTGCGAAATCCCTGTTATCTCGGAAATTTCTTCATAAGATTTGTCCTCCAGATAGAGTAAAGTGATTGATTTTTCTATCCCTGTAAGTTGATTAATTGCCTCGTAGAGCAGTTTCAGGTGTTCCTCTTTTTCTTCGTCATAAGGTTCGTCGGCCAGCAGGTACAGATCTTTTTCAATTTCACTCTTCTTCCTGGATTTTACATCCTTTTTGAAATTGGTGATCGCGGTATTGATAGCCACACGGTACATCCAGGTAGAAAATTTTGATTGTTCCCTGAATTTGTCGTACGATTTCCACAACTGTATCAGAATCTCCTGAAAAAGATCTTTGCGATCATCCTCGTCGTCACAATATATTCTTGTGACTTTGTGAATGATCCCCTGATTTAGGGTGATATTTCGCAAAAAATCCTCTTTCACGGTATTGAATTAGTCTCCCGTAGGAGATAAAAATTACGATCGTATCAAAAATAAATTAGTTTGAACTCATCTTCAGCATGTTGACCTCTTCCTGTGTCAGGAAGCGCCATTTGCCGCGTGGAAGGTTTTTCTTGGTTAAACCACAGAAATAGACTCTGTCGAGCTTCTCTATCTTATAACCCAGGTGTTCAAAGATCCGTCTTACAATCTTATTTTTGCCCGAATGAATTTCGATTCCGACTTGTTTCTTGTCCTCTTCGTCGGAATAACTGACAGAATCTGCCGCAACGAAACCATCCTCCAGCGTTACGCCATTAACTATCTCATCCAGATGAGCTTTCGTAACCTTCTGATCGAGATGGACGTGGTAAATTTTCTTACGGTTATATTTCGGATGAGTGAGCCGCTTGGTCAGATCCCCGTCGTTGGTAAACAAAAGCAGTCCGGTGGTACCTTTGTCGAGTCGGCCGACCGGATAAATCCGTTCATAACAAGCATGTTTCACCAGATCCATCACCGTTTTATCCGCATGTGGATCCTCGACAGTTGTCACAAATCCCTTGGGTTTGTTGAGCAGTACGTATACTTTCTTCTCAATGGAAAGCAGTTTGCCGTTGAAGCTGACTGAGTCACCCTGTTGTACCTTGTGCCCCATCTCCGAGACGATCTCACCGTTTACGGTTACGCAGCCAGTGGCGATGTAAGTATCAGCCTCTCTGCGGGAGCACATGCCCGAGTTGGCGATGAAACGGTTCAGGCGGATGGTGCCGTCGTCTTTGGGTTTCCTGCCAAGGGGTTTTTCTTTTCCTCTTTCGAGGGATTTTATCACGTTTTTCTTGCCCAGGCTGCCGCGCAGAACTTTTCCTTTTGTGGTGAGGAAGCTATCTGTCTCAACCTCTTCGAATCGTCTTGGGGCAGGTTTGTTGATCACTTCGCGGCGAAAAATATCGGATGTCCGCTCTTTGAAAACTTTCTTCGGCTGTACGCGTTTTTCTTTAGCAGCTTCAGGTTTGGATTTTCCGACGCGTTTCCCTAAACTTGACGGAGGTGGGATGTCGATTTTTTTTCTCGCTTTGACAATCTCATCCGGATAGGCAGTGCTGGTCCGAATCACTTTTTTTCCTCTTCCGGAGGGGCCCGATGCCTCATCTTTTCTGATGCGGGGTCTGCTCCCCGGACTACGTTTTTCGACGGTACGCCGTGTGTCGCGCTCCTGTCCTCTTTCTCGTTTCATCTTTATCAACTAGTTATACAATTCCGGTACAAATTTCGTAAAAAAATCGGATATTAAACGGGTCGACTTTTCAATCCGATCGATTCCTTTGCAAAGCCAGGATATTTTAACAATTTTGCAAACCTTTACGAAGGCAATAAAATATTAAGAAGATGGCATTGATCAAGTCAATTTCGGGTATCAGAGGTACCATTGGAGGTTCCCCCGGAGAGGGGCTTACCCCGCTGGATATGGTAAAGTTCACCGCTGCTTATGCCATATGGGCAAAAGAGCAACAGCCTGCCGGAAAGAAACTGAAGATTGTGGTTGGCCGGGACGCTCGGCTATCCGGTGATATGGTCAACAAATTAGTGACAGGAACCCTTATCGGAATGGGCGTGGATGTAATGGATATTGGTATGGCCACCACGCCAACCACCGAGCTGGCTGTTACGGCCGAAAAGGCTAATGGCGGTATCATCCTGACAGCCAGCCATAATCCTAAGCAATGGAATGCTTTAAAGCTGCTGAACGAGGATGGAGAATTTTTGAATGACGCGGAAGGTAAGAAAATCCTTGCTCTTGCTGAAGCCAACGACTTCATTTTCTCCACGGTGGATGAGCTGGGTAAAATTTCTCATGCCGATTATTCCGCGTACCACATCCAAAAAGTATTGGATTTGAAACTGGTTGACGCGGAGGCGATCCGAAAGGCGGATTTTTGTGTGGCCATTGATGCGGTCAATTCTGTTGGCGGAGTCGTTGTGCCACAGCTCCTTAAAGCGCTTGGTGTCACTAAAATAGTAGAAATAAATTGCGACCCTACCGGGAATTTTGCCCATCAACCTGAACCGCTGCCAGAAAATCTGGTAGAGACTGCCGCGGAAATTGTGAAAGGTGGAGCGGATGTTGGTTTCGTAGTGGATCCGGATGTTGACAGGCTTTCCGTGATCAACGAGGATGGCACCATGTTCAATGAAGAGTACACCCTGGTGGCGGTTGCCGATTACATTCTGTCCCATACACCGGGCAATACGGTCTCCAATCTTTCCTCCTCGAGGGCTCTTTTGGATATTTCCGAAAAATATGGCGTTACTTACACCCCGTCAGCAGTAGGAGAAGTGAATGTAACCCGCGCCATGAAAGATACAAAGGCGGTCATAGGTGGCGAGGGCAACGGTGGAATCATCTATCCGGAAAGCCATTACGGACGTGATTCACTGGTAGGAATAGGTCTGTTCCTGACCCATCTGGCCAAAAGCAAACTGAAATGCTCGGAACTTCGTGCGCAGTATCCTTCTTATTTTATGGCGAAGAAAAAGATTGAGCTGGATGAGAAAATCAATCTGGAGGAGGTTTTGCTGAAGATCAAAGCGCTGTACCATGATAAGAAAATTACAGACGTGGATGGTGTTCGCATCGATTTCGACCGGGAATGGGTACATTTGCGCAAATCCAATACCGAACCGATCATAAGGATTTATTCCGAGAGTACTACCATGGAGAAAGCGGAAGCCCTGGCAGGCAGTATTATTGAAGCAATTAAAAATACAGCGTCATGAATCAAGTAGCGCTATCCCTCGTTTGAAACGAGGGATGGCATGAGGATTCCGGATCAAGTCCGGAATGACGTTCCATCATGACGTTCCGCCATTAGGCACTTAACACAACACTAGTTTGTAATACAGAAAATCTGAACTATTTTTGCAATCAAATTTTAACATTATAAGTATGAAAGTTACAGTTGTAGGAGCAGGAAATGTAGGCGCCACCTGCGCGGATGTACTGGCATCCCGCGAAGTAGTCAACGAAGTGATCCTTCTGGACGTCAAAGAAGGAATAGCTGAAGGAAAAGCACTTGATATCTGGCAAAAGGCCCCAATTAATAGTTATGACACCAAGACTACCGGTGTGACCAACGATTATGCCGCGACAGCCAATTCTGATGTGGTGGTTATTACTTCTGGTCTGCCCCGTAAACCGGGTATGAGCAGGGATGATCTGATTCAGGTGAATGCCGGAATCGTTAAATCCGTTACTGAAAACATCGTAAAATATTCGCCCAATACCATCCTGGTAATTGTTTCCAATCCGCTGGATGTGATGACTTATCAGGCACATATTACCTCTGGATTTCCACGCGAGCGGGTTCTTGGTATGGCAGGTATCCTGGATACTGCCCGTTACCGTGCCTTCCTTTCTGATGAATTGAACGTCTCACAGAAAGAGATCACCGCGATGTTGCTTGGCGGACATGGCGACACCATGGTTCCGCTGACACGCTACACAACCGTTGGCGGTATTCCGGTTACGGAATTGGTTTCTGCCGAAAGGCTTGAAGCCATCGTTCAACGTACAAAAGTTGGTGGTGGGGAACTGGTCAAGCTGATGGGAACCTCGGCATGGTATGCTCCGGGTGCAGCAGCAGCTCAGATGGTGGAAGCCATAGTGAAGGATCAGCGCCGCATTTTCCCTGTTTGTATTCAACTGAAAGGCGAATACGGTATCGACAATTGTTACCTTGGTGTACCGGTTGTTTTGGGCAAAAACGGAATCGAGAAGATTTTCGAGCTTCAACTCAACGAAAAAGAGGCAGCCATGATGAAAGACAGTGAAGGCCACGTGAGAGAAGTGATGAATGTGCTCGACGAACTGAATAAACAGTGAACAGTGAAAAGTGAAAAGTGAAAAGATCGCTCCAACGGATTTGTAATCCGTTGGTGAAAGATTACCGGCGGATTGCAAATCCACTGGAGCAAGTGGAAGAGATTCTTCCATTTTTCATTTAATTTGCAGGATGAAGAATGACAGACAAATCCCTATGGAAGTAGTGGAGCTGGAAGAAGAGACCATCCATTTATTGGTGAAAGTCGAGCACGACGAATTGGAAAACCACTGGTGGGTAGTGGATACCGGGGCCTCCAAGAGTGTGATCGACAGGGCAGTGGCAGCCGTTTTAGTGGGAGAAGAGTCTGCCGGATCAATGGCGACCGGATTGGGGAAAGAGATGGTGGAGACCTCCACTGGTGAGATAAGCGACTTCCGCCTTTGCGGGATAAATTTTGGTGTATTGAAGGTTGCTATTGTGGACTTACACCACATCAATGAGGAGTATTCCAAATATTCAGACAAACGAATTGCCGGATTGCTGGGCAGTGATTTTTTTTACCGTGAAAAGGCAACGATTGATTACAAAAGCAAGCTTATATTGCTGTAATTCAATTTAGTTAAGAGTTTGATAATATGTAAGATATATCGATTTGATAAAGAGATGTTAAAGTCAGTAATTCTTCAATGTTTAATATAAAAAAAATAAATACCTTTGCGCTCTATTGATTAAAATAAATAACCGAATTTCCAATGCAGAATAAAGGATTGATCAGGCTCATCGCCATATTACTAGGTTTGGTTTGTGTGTATCAGCTTTACTTTACGTACAAAGCGATTAAGGTTGAGAATGACGCAGCCGCTTTTGGTACACGCAAAGCCAAAATTGAAAACCCGGGCGCTACCCAGTTGGACCTGGAACGTTTGGCTAAGATACAAGAGGCACGTTATCTCGATTCCATTCAAAACCAGCCGGTTTACAATTTCCTCGGACTAAGAAAATATACTTTCAAAGAGGTAAAAGAGTTTCAGTTACCACTGGGTCTTGACTTAAAAGGAGGTATGAACGTTACCCTTGAGGTGTCTGTTGTCGACCTTATTCATGCACTTTCCGGAAACAGCACTGACTCAACCTTTAATGCGGCGATCCGTCTGGCGCTTCAAAAACAAAATTCCAGTCAGGAAGATTTTGTTACACTTTTTGGAAAGTCTTTCGAGCAGATCGATCCGAATGCCAAACTGGCTGCCATCTTCAATACACTTGACCTCCGGGACAAGATAAGTTACAACTCTACCAATGCACAGGTACTGGCCGTTATCCGCAAGGAGACCGATGCTGCCATTGATAATTCATTCCAGATTCTGAGAACACGTATCGACCGTTTTGGTGTCACGCAACCCAATATTCAGCAGCTTCAAACCAAAGGAAGAATCCTGGTGGAACTCCCTGGTATCAAAGATGCTAACCGTGTGAGGAAGCTGCTTCAGGGTACTGCCAACCTCGAATTCTGGGAGACCTACGAAAACAGCGAAGTATATTCCTACCTGCTGGAGGCCAACAAAAGACTGAAGGAGATTAAGGCAGTTCAGACTTCACTTCCTGCTGCAGTCGCCACAACTGTAACAACTGCCAAGAAAGATACAACCAAGGCAAACAGCCTGGTTAGCGAAATCAAGAAACAGGAGAAAGATACGCTTGCTGCCGGAACTGCAGAGGATATTGCAAAGAATTTCCCACTGTTCTCAGTGCTGACACCCAATACTTCCCGGGATGGTCAGATTGCCCGCGGACCGATTGTCGGTTTCGCCCACATGAAAGATACTTCAAAAGTCAACGAATATCTCAAACTGACTCAGGTCAGATCGGTCTTCCCCCGAACGATGATCTTCAGATGGACTGCCAAGCCGATGTCCGCGGAAAGCCCATATTATCAACTTGTTGCTATCAAAGTTTCAAGCCGTGACGGTCGTGCGCCGCTTGACGGAGGTTCTGTAACGGAAGCCCGTCAGGACTTTGGACAAAACAAGGCCAGCAGTGTAGTGGATATGACTATGACTACTGAAGGTGCAAAAGTCTGGCAGCGCATCACCCGCGAAAATGTGGGTAAGAGCGTTGCAGTTGTACTCGATGATTATGTTCAGTCCTACCCGACGGTACAGGGAGAGATTCCAAACGGACGTACTGAAATCTCCGGACAATTTACCGTTGATGAGGCGAAAGACTTAGCCAACATGTTGAAATCGGGAAAGATGCCTGCACCCGCCCGCATTGTCCAGGAAAATATTGTTGGTCCGACGCTGGGTAAGGAATCCATCCAGAGCGGTATGTACTCCTTCCTGATCGCCTTCCTTCTCGTTCTGTCATACATGATATTCTTTTACAGCAAGAAAGCTGGATGGGCTGCTAACGTGGCACTGCTGGTTAACCTTTTCTTCCTGTTAGGTATACTTGCGTCGCTGGGCGCCGTTCTTACCCTACCGGGAATCGCGGGTATCGTCCTGACCATGGGTATGGCGGTGGATGCGAATGTGTTGATCAACGAGCGTATTGAAGAGGAAGTCCGGGCTGGCAAAGGTCTGAGACTGGCCGTTAAAGATGGTTACAACCACGCTTATTCGGCCATTATTGACGGTCAGGTAACTACCTTGCTGACAGGTATCGTATTGTATGTGTTTGGTTCAGGACCGATCAAAGGTTTTGCTACCACCCTG
Organism: Prolixibacteraceae bacterium; assembly: GCA_036508555.1. Taxonomy (GTDB): domain Bacteria; phylum Bacteroidota; class Bacteroidia; order Bacteroidales; family Prolixibacteraceae; genus CAINVV01. Next base: position 19,421 of record DATCHD010000085.1, on the reverse strand, counting down.
ATTATCGGTATCATCACTTCACTGTTTACCTCCATCTTCATCTCCCGTTTCATGTTTGAGAGATGGTTGGATTCCAACAAAAATATCACCTTCGTTTCCAAAATTTCAGGTGAGTGGCTGCGTCACGTAAACATGCCTTTCATTCAAAAGCGAAGAATATTCTATGTCGTATCCAGTATCCTGGTTTCGATCTCGATCCTCTCTATTGTCATTAAGGGCATGAATTACTCCATCGACTTCAAGGGAGGCCGAACCTATGTGGTTCGCCTGAACAAGGATGTGGCGGTTGAGGATGTTGCGAAAAATTTGGCTGGAGAATTCGGCAATCCTCCTGAAGTGAAGACTTTTGGTACCAACAACCAGGTTCGTATTACTACTGATTACCGTATCGCTGAGCTTACCGATGCTGTTGATGCTGAGGTTGAATCTAAACTTTACAATGGAATGAAGCCTTATCTGAGTCCGGATGTTACCCTCGAGAAATTCCTCACCGACTACAGGATGAGTTCTCAGAAGGTTGGACCTACCATTTCGTATGATATCAAGCGGGATGCCATACTTTCGGTCATCTTCGCACTCCTTATCATTTTCCTATATATTGCCATCAGGTTCAGAAACTGGCAATTTGGTCTGGGGGGTCTGGCTTCCCTGGCCCACGACGTTATCATCGTCATCGGTTTGTATTCATTACTGGACGGATGGCTCTCCTTCTCGCTGGCGGTCGATATGTCGTTTATCGCTGCAGTTCTGACCATCATAGGTTATTCGATTAACGATACCGTGATCGTCTTCGATCGTATCCGTGAATACACGCATCTGCATCCGAAACAGGATCCGGAGAAGACTTACAACGATGCTATGAACAGCACGCTGCGCCGTACCTTCAGTACTTCGCTTACCGTGTTGGTCGTATTGTTCGCGATCTTCCTCTTCGGCGGAATCGCCATCAAGGGATTTGTCTTCGCGCTGTTGTTCGGTATTCTTTTCGGAACTTATTCATCCGTATTCGTGGCAACGCCTATCGCTTTTGACACGCTGATGAGAAGACAGAAAAAACTGGAAGAGAAAAAATAAACTTTTAATGGCCTATATTTTACTTTTTTTTAGTGGTGGTGAGATTTTGGTCATCGTCCTTGCCGTGCTGCTTTTGTTTGGCGCCGATGCTCTGCCTGGGGTAGCCCGGACGGTCGGAAAGCTGATGAGTGAGTTTCACAAGGCTACTGACGATATCAAACGGGAGATTACTGATCACACTTCAGAAATCAAGAGTGATATTGAAAAGCTTAAAGATAATGTCGCCGGCAAGGGAAGTGATTTCACCCGAAAAATTGACGAGGAGCTGAAGTAAATTATGCTGGAAGCCAACCTGATTACCAAATCGTTCGGAACGCTCCAGGTACTCAAAGGCGTTTCGCTGACCGTCAAAGCGCACGAAATTGTTGCTGTTGTCGGAGCCAGCGGAGCCGGCAAGACTACACTTTTACAAATACTGGGATCCCTGATTCAGCCAGATTCGGGTGAAGTGCACATTCATGGTAATGATTTATTTTCGCTTGGTGAAAAGGAGCTTGCTAAATTCAGAAACAGGCAGATAGGCTTCGTTTTTCAGTTTCATCACTTATTACCGGAATTCACGGCCTTCGAAAATATCTGCATCCCCGGGTATATTGCCGGAACGAAAAAATCGGAGGTAGAAAAAAGAGCGCATGAACTATTGCAAATACTGGATCTTCAGCCACGCGAAGGCCACAAACCTTCGCAACTTTCCGGCGGGGAGAAGCAGCGGGTGGCCATTGCCCGGGCGCTAATTAATAACCCCGCTGTGATTTTGGCCGACGAACCCTCCGGCAACCTCGACTCCCGGAATCAAGAAGAGCTTTATAGATTGTTTTTCTCTATCCGAGAAAAATTTGGCCATACTTTTGTGATCGTTACCCACGATGATCATTTTGCCGGTATGACCGACAGGATGATTCATCTCAGGGACGGATGTATCTCTGATTAAGGTACGCTTCTTATGGGCAACCCCTGGTTTCAATTCAAGCAGTTTAGGGTTTCACAGGAAAAATCGGCGCTCAGAGTGGGCACGGAGGGGGTCTTGCTGGGGGCGTGGTGTGATGTGACCGGGACAAAAAATATCCTGGATGTCGGGACCGGTACCGGGGTGATTGCCCTGATGCTGGCTCAAAGATCTGAGGCTCAGATTGATGCAGTAGAAATTGATAATGAGGCGTGTCAAGACGCGTCAGGCAATTTTCAAAGTTCGCCCTGGAAGGAAAGGATTTCACTCTATTCTGAAGATTTCATACTGTTTAGTCAAACTATTACGCGCAATTTTGACCTGATTGTCAGCAATCCACCCTTCTTTAAAAATTCGCTGAGATCTGCAAATCATTCTTCCTCATTGGCCAAACATGATGTTTCCCTGACTTTTGAACAACTGATTTCCGGGGCTAAAAAACTGTTGTCATCAGAGGGAAGGCTGGGGGTGATCATCCCTGCAGATGCCTGCAACGATTTCAGGGAAACGGCCAGGATGACAGGATTTTACCTTGCCAGAAAAACACTGGTGATTCCCAGGGCAGGCAGGTTGCCGAAGCGTGTACTGCTGGAGTTTTCTGCTTTACCTTGTTATCCGGTACTCGACGAATTAGTGATTTTGCTGAATGAACATCAGTATTCCGATACATTCATCGCCTTGACAAAGGAGTTTTACCTTTAATTTTTTTGCCCTCCGGGGGACTGTTGCTCACTGTTTTTTTGTAGTTTAGTCAAAAATCAATTATACCTTAAATCGAAAGATGGAAACGTTTGATATATTAACTAAAGTAAATTTCTGGTCGGTTCTCCTGGCCGCAGTATCCTACCTGATTGTTGGTTCACTTTGGTACTCACCCCTGCTGTTTGGAAAAATGTGGATCAGACTGAACGGTTTTACCGATGAAGATCTGATATCCAACAAGCCTATGTGGCTGATTCTGGTCCTTTCGTTTCTCTCTGCTGTTATCTCATCTTTTGTGATTGCCGCCGTACTCGGGCCCAAGCCAAGTCCGGATTTTGGTGCAATAGTCGGTGCCATCGTCGCAATCTGCTGGATCACCATGTCCAAATTGACAGATGTGCTTTTCGAGAATAAATCGGTGAAGCTTTTCTTACTGCACGCGGGTTTTGATCTTGTCTCTTTCATGGTAATGGGGGCGATTGTAGGGTACTGGCGTTAACCTAATCTTTGGTATGAAAAGAATATTCTTCCTCTTTCTGGCTCTTTACCTGTTTAGTCTTCGGGGTTTCTCCGATACTTTGTCGCCTTTGGCCAAAGTCAGTCTGCTTGTTTGCGCACCGGGAGACGAGATCTATTCCTATTTCGGACATGCCGCTATCCGGGTTTATGATCCTCTCTATCCGAAGGATATCACTTTTAACTATGGAGAGTTCAGCTTCGAAACGCCGCATTTTATCTGGCGTTTTGCTAAAGGAGAGACCGACTACAAGATAGGGGTGATGCGGATGGATTCTTTCATGCAGCAATACAAGGAAGAAAAGCGCAAAGTCATTGAGTATGAGCTCTTGCTGACACCCGAAGAAAGAGAGTCCATCTACCAGGCACTGGTCGAAAATTATAAACCCGCCAACAGGGTTTACCGCTATTCCCATTTTGAAGACAATTGCTCGACTCGGTTACGTGATCAGGTGGAAAAGGCCGTCGGGGGAAATGTTCATTATTACACGACAGGGGATAAGATTATGTCATTCAGGAATTTAATAGATCTGTACCTGCAGGATAACAGCTGGAGCGGATTGGGTATCAAACTGGCGCTGGGAATGCCGACCGACCGTATCTCGACCTTTTCGCAGAAGATGTTTCTGCCTGATTATTTGGGTGATGATCTGGCTAAGGCCATCGTGGTAAGGAAGGGAGTCTCCTCACCATTGGCCGCTGCGCCTGTGGTGATCTTCGACGCTCCTGCCGTTTTACATAATTTTTCTTTTACCTCCCCTGCCGTTGTGTTACTTCTGTTCTTGATGATAGTCACCGTCTTGACTTTGCAGGAAAAACGCCGGGCAAAAAAATACTTCTGGCTGGATGTTCTGGTGTTTGCCGCTTTCGGTATCGCCGGGATGATTCTCTGGTTTACCACTTTTGTTTCTGTGATGCCCTCCGCCAAATGGAACCTGAACCTGATCTGGGCCTGGCCGACACACTTTATTTTTGCCATTCTTTGGCTTTTCCCTTCGCTCCGGCCTAAATTGCTTTGGTACTTAAAACTTACCGCAGCGGTTCTCGTTCTTTTTCTCCTTACCATGATTGTCCTGCCCCAGACCTTCCACTGGCTGGTAATTCCTTTATGCCTAATGTTGTATATGCGGACAGGAAGCTGGCTGAAACCATGGAAACTATGACAACCCCACCGAATAAATACGTGGAAACACCGCTGATGAAGCAGTATTATGCTGTCAAGAATAAATATCCGGACGCGGTATTGCTTTTCAGGGTAGGCGATTTCTACGAAACTTTCGGCGAAGATGCCATCAAGGCTTCGGAGATCTGCGGCATTACATTGACGCGCCGCGCCAATGGATCTGCGAGTTTCGTCGAATTGGCAGGTTTTCCTTACCACGCGCTGGATACCTATCTGCCCAAGCTGGTCAGAGCCGGACAGCGCGTGGCGATCTGCGAGCAGCTGGAGGATCCCAAGCTTACCAAGACCATCGTCAAGAGAGGCATCACCGAGCTGGTCACCCCGGGGGTTTCGATCAACGACAACGTGCTCGAACACCGGGAGAACAACTTCCTGGCATCAGTGCATATTGAGAAAACCATTGCCGGCGTGGCTTTCCTGGATATTTCGACAGGCGAATTTTTTACGGCTGAAGGATCCTTCGAACACATCGACAAGCTGTTAAGTAGCTTTCAACCCAAGGAAGTGCTGTTTCAGAAGGGGAAGGAGAAGCTTTTTACTGAGCTCTTCGGTCCGAAGTTTTATACCTACAAACTCGACGACTGGGTCTATACTTTCGATGCAGCGAACGACAGGCTGCTGCGCCATTTCGAGACCATCAACCTCAAGGGGTTTGGCATTCAAAACCTCGAAATGGGAATCATTGCTGCGGGCGCCATCCTCTATTACCTGGATATCACACAGCACAAGCAGGTCGGCCATATCACTGCGCTTTCGCGGATCGAGGAGGATCAGTATGTCTGGCTCGACCGCTTCACCATTCGTAACCTCGAGCTGTTTCATTCGATCAACGAAGGGGCCAAAACATTGATCCAGGTGATCGACAAGACCATCTCACCGATGGGAGCCAGGCTGCTGAAACGCTGGGTGGCGCTACCGCTGAAGGAGGTAAACAGAATTTACGACCGGCAGGAGGTGGTGGCAAAATTCGTGGGGCAACCAGAATTGAGAGAAGAAATTGCGTCGCAACTTCACCTGGTGGGCGACCTGGAAAGGATTATTTCCAAGGCTTCCACGGGAAGGATTAATCCACGGGAGATGGTGCAGCTCAAATACTCCCTGGAGGCGATTGGTAAGGTAAAAGTATCTTGCGAAAGTTCGGAGAACAACGTCCTGGTAAGGTTTGCGGAGCAGCTTAATCCCTGTCGGTCGATCTGTGAAAGGATTGAGAAAGAGATGGTTGTTGATCCTCCTGTGATGATTGTAAAGGGGAATGTTATCGCCGCAGGGGTTTCGGCGGAACTGGACGAACTGCGTTCGCTGGCCTTTTCGGGCAAGGATTACCTGCGACAGCTGCAGGAAAGGGAGAGTGTCAGGACTGGAATATCCTCCTTGAAAGTGTCTTACAACAATGTATTCGGTTATTTTATTGAGGTGCGCAACATGCATAAGGAGAAGGTACCGTCCGAATGGATCCGAAAACAGACGCTGGTGAATGCGGAAAGGTACATTACTGAGGAACTTAAGGAATACGAAACTAAAATACTGGGGGCGGAAGAGCGAATTTTGTCGCTCGAAACGTCTCTTTTCAATGAACTAATCAATTCGCTGACTGCCTATTACCAGGCTATTCAGCAGAATGCCAACCTCACGGCGCAGATCGACTGTCTGCTTTCGTTTGCCACTGTAGCCGTCCAGAATAAGTACAATCGTCCGGATGTCAACGACAGCGATGTGCTGGAAATCAAAGGCGGGCGCCATCCTGTTATCGAGCAGCAACTTCCTGTGGGAGAGAAGTATATCGCCAACGACCTGACACTTGATAACACCGAACAGCAGATTATCATGATCACCGGGCCGAACATGGCCGGGAAGTCGGCGTTGCTGCGCCAGACTGCGCTGATTGTACTGTTGGCGCAAATAGGATCTTATGTGCCGGCCGAAGCAGCGGGCATTGGTTTTGTGGACAAGATTTTCACCCGGGTGGGGGCCTCCGATAATATTTCCTCGGGCGAATCGACTTTCATGGTAGAGATGACGGAAGCGGCAAGCATCCTGAACAACCTCTCCGACCGCAGTCTGATTCTTTTCGATGAGCTAGGCCGCGGCACGAGTACGTATGATGGGATTTCGATAGCCTGGTCGATCGTCGAATACATACACGAGCATCCTCGCGCGAAAGCTAAAACGCTGTTTGCCACTCATTACCATGAGTTGAATGAGATGGAGAAGTCGTTCAGCCGGATCCGGAATTTCAATGTCTCGATCAAGGAGATGGGGAAGAACATTATTTTCCTAAGGAAGTTAGTGCCGGGAGGAAGTAACCACAGTTTCGGTATTCACGTGGCGCAGATGGCCGGGATGCCGAGGAGTGTTGTGGCCCGCGCGGAGGATATACTTTCCCAGATGGAGAAGAGCAACAGGAAGGAGTTACCTGTTAAGCCCGTGGGCGATCTGGCGCAGAACAGGGAAGGGTTTCAGCTTAGTTTTTTCCAACTCGACGATCCGGTATTGAAACAGATCCGCGATGAAATCCGTAACCTGGATATCAACCGGATGTCGCCCCTGGAAGCGCTAAACAAGTTGAATGAGATCAAGAAGATAATAGGAATTTGAAAATGATTGCGCTCCAGCTTAAACGCTCCAGCTTAAACGCTCCAGCGGATTGCAAATCCACTGGAGCAGGTTTTCTTATTTTCACATTTTTTATTTTGGTGGAATGATCAAAATGTTTACTTTTGCAGTCCGAAATAGTTCGGGCAGGCTCCAAAAAGAGGAGAAGTTATCCCGCCTGCCGGACCCAAATATTTAAATTGTAAACATGTACGCAATTGTAGAAATCGCCGGACAGCAGTTCAAGGTGGAAAATTCGAGGAAAGTTTACGTTCATCGGCTACCGAATGAGGTGGGGACAGAAATAACTTTCGACAAAGTATTATTGGTCGACAATGAAGGAGTAATTTCAGTCGGAGCTCCTGTCGTTGAAGGCGCTAAGGTTAATGCAACGGTTCTTTCTCACCTCAAAGGAGAAAAAGTGATTGTATTCAAGAAGAAACGCCGCAAAGGCTACAGAAAGAAAAACGGTCACCGTCAGTTCTTTACTCAGATTCAAATTTCCGAAATAGTAGCGTAACCCTAAAAACAATTTACTATGGCACATAAAAAAGGGGCGGGTAGTTCGAAGAACGGCCGCGAATCAGAAAGCAAACGTCTTGGAGTGAAAATTTTTGGCGGGCAGGTTGCCAAAGCAGGAAATATTCTGGTCCGCCAGCGCGGAACAGTTCACAATCCCGGAGCAAACGTAGGAATCGGTAAAGATCATACGCTTTTCGCGTTGATCGCTGGTACCGTGAACTTCAAGAAGAAGACCAACGCTAAATCTTTTGTTAACGTTGAGCCTTTCAAGGAAGTAGAGTAACTCCCGGAACCACAAGAAATTTCTCTCCTGTTTTATTACGTTGGTAATAAGCAGGAGATTTTTTTTGTTATAACTTTGGATTACTTAATCAATCACGGGAGGAAAAATCCTTTCATTTTTATAAACAGGAGATTATCAATATGTTAAACTTAAAATTCATACAGGAAAATCCGGAATTTGTCATCGAAAGATTAGCTGTTAAACATTTCGACGCACGTGAAATTGTCGGGCAGGTATTGGCATTATATCAAAAACGAAATGAATATCAGCTCGAAAGTGATGGGTGCAAGGCTGAGATGAACCTGTTATCGAAGGAGATAGGAATCCTGATTAAAGATGGAAAGACCGAAATGGCCGTCAAGGCAAAGGAAAGAACGGTAATACTAAAGGATCTGATCCGTCAGCATGATGAGGATTTTGTGAACATTGATGCGCAAATGGCTGCCCTGCAGGTATTGATGCCTAATCTGCCTTCTTCTTTGGTGCCGAAAGGCAGGACGCCAGAAGACAATGAAGTGGTGGCCACCGGAGGTGTCATCCTCAAGCTTCCCGAAGGTTCCAAACCTCACTGGGAACTGGCTGCGCAGTATGACCTGATTGATTTTGAACTGGGCGTGAAGATCACCGGGGCTGGATTTCCGGTCTACAAGGGTTTTGGCGCGCGGATTCAGCGTGCGTTGATCAATTTTTTCCTGGATCAGGCCAGAGCGGCCGGATACCTCGAAGTTCAGCCTCCGTATGTGGTGAACGAGGCATCCGGGTTTGGTACGGGTCAGCTGCCCGACAAGGAGGGTCAGATGTACCACTGTCCGGTCGACGGACTCTATCTGATCCCGACTGCTGAAGTACCTGTCACCAATATCTTCCGGGATGTGATCGTTGAGGCCAAGGATCTCCCAATAAAAACTGCTGCCTATTCTGCGTGCTTCCGCCGTGAGGCAGGATCTTATGGCAAAGATGTAAGAGGACTCAACCGTTTGCATCAGTTCGATAAGGTGGAAATCGTGCGGATTGCACATCCTGATAAGTCTTACGAGTCTCTTGATGAGATGGTTAGCTATGTTAAATCACTGGTTGAAAAGCTGGGATTGCCTTATCGGATTCTGAGGCTTTGTGGCGGGGATATGAGTTTTACTTCGGCCCTGACCTACGATTTTGAAGTTTGGTCGGCAGGACAGGGGCGATGGCTTGAAGTTTCGTCTGTTTCCAATTTTGAATCTTTCCAGGCCAACCGGCTAAAATTGCGCTACCGAGAAGAGGGAAACAAGAAACCTCAGTTGGCTCATACCTTGAACGGCAGTGCACTGGCTTTGCCGCGGATCGTAGCTGCTATTATGGAGAACTACCAGACACCGGAGGGAATCCGGGTGCCGGACGTGCTGATCCCGTACATCGGTTGTTCGATCATCAACTAGTGCCGCTCCTGCGTTCGCTCCTGCGGATTTGCAATCCGCAGGCAATCTTCCTCCCTGCGGATTGCAAATCCGCAGGAGCGAGCATAGCTGGAAAATGTGATAATAAATATAAAAATATAAAAAGATTAGCGACAGTTTTAATTTTTGTGATGACTTTCTATGGCTCTTTCAGCCAGGATATTACGGGTCAATGGACTGGGCTATTAAAAGTTCAGGGGATGCAGTTGAGAGTCGTATTTAATATTTCAAAAACGGACTCTGGTTATAGTTCTACGATGGACAGTCCCGATCAGGGGGCCAAAGGCATTCCGGTGACTTCCACCATCTTTGATAATCCAAAATTGAAGATTGAGGTTTCCAGTCTGAAAGTGGAGTTGCTTATTTGAAAACGAGAAAGGAAATCCTAAAATTGGTATTGCCGGGCACAGTGAAGGCGGAATTATTGCGCCCATGGTTGCGTCCAGGTCAAAAGATATTAACTTTATTGTGATGCTGGCTGGAACCGGACTGCGCGGAGACAAGATATTATTGCTTCAGCAGGAGTTAATTACCAGGGCTGAATCACCTGTTTCAGGAATGCAAAACGGGGTTACCCTCTGAATATTCAGCAATCGAGCAGACTTTTTCGCCAATCGCCATGGAGGAGATAGCCAATTGGATATTGCAGCAAACGAAAGAGTAATATATTTGTACAAACTATGAAAAGAGAAAAATTAATTCAGGAGCTGGTTCTGATCGTCCTGACCCTGCTTCCTGTTATTTACCTGGCAATGAATTGGAACCTCTTGCCGGAGTCGATGCCAACTCATTTTGATGGCTCCGGTCAGCCAAATGGCTATGGTTCCAGGTGGACTTACGTCATGTTGCCGCTTGGACTCTACTTTCTGATGCTGGTCTTGCCCAGGATCGATCCCCGGAAGGCCAATTATGCTGTTTTTTCAGATAGCTATTTCAAGCTTCGACTGATCATGGCAATTTTTATCGGATTTCTGGATTCGGCCATCATCTGGAGTGTAGTTAACAAGACGGATTCGGTGCAGAAATTGTTTCCGGTAGCAATTTTCTTCGTGTTTATGCTGATTGGCAATTACATGGGCAATTTCAGACCCAACTATTTTGTGGGTATCAAGGTGCCGTGGACACTGAACAGCGACGAGGTTTGGATCAAGACCCATAAAATGGCGGGCAAACTTTGGTTTTGGGGAAGTTTTGCGGCTATTGGGATGTTTTTTGTTGTAGACAAATTTGAGTGGATACTGATCCCGCTTCTTATTATCTTGGTAGTTGTTCCAATTGTTTATTCGTATGTAATCTACCAAAAAGCAACAGATAAGAAGTAGAAAAATTGCGTAATTTCATTAAACTTGTGTTGACAAAATTGATGAATGATTATCCAAAGATGGCCATTGAACTTCGCTCACATACTGACTCAAGAGGTACTTCCGAGTCTAATATGACACTTTCCGATAACCGGGCCCGCACTGCTGCCGAATATCTCTATGCCAAAGGAATCCCTTAGGGTTTGGCCTTTTTCGTAACTAGTTTTTTTTATCTTTGTTGATCAGCACGTCCCACAATAAATATTTCGTATGAAATCGCCATGATTTGTCAATCACCAATAGAGATGAAAATAACTTCATGGCTATTCCATTTGGCAAATGAAAAACAAATTATTGACAGATGAACCAACTATTTAGAAGAAAATCGGTAACAGTCTTATTGGCAGAGGCAAAGACTGATGAGCATAAATTTAACCGTGCCTTAACAGCCCGAAACCTGGTCGCCTTAGGAATCGGAGCCATTATCGGGACTGGTATATTTGTGTTAACAGGCACCGCAGCAGCTAATTATGCGGGTCCTTCCATCATGCTCTCTTTCGTCTTTTCTGCCCTGGGTTGTATCTTTGCCGGTCTTTGTTATGCTGAATTTTCTTCCATGATACCCATTGCCGGTAGCGCTTATACCTATGCTTATGCCACATTGGGTGAGTTTTTCGCATGGATCATCGGTTGGGACCTGATCCTGGAATATCTTTTTGCCTCTTCTACCGTCGCCGTAGGCTGGTCTGGCTATTTCGTCAGTTTCCTGAAAGATTTTGGCATTGTCATACCGCACGAACTTTGCTCAGCCCCCTTTAACCATGTGGTTGGCCAGGGCTGGGAGCGAACTGGCAGCATTCTGAACTTTCCCGCGGTAGCCCTGGTTGTGCTGATTACCGCCTTACTGGTCATCGGAATCCGTGAATCCAGCCGGTTCAATAATGTTATTGTAATCATCAAACTGACTGTTATTCTGTTGTTTATCGGATTCGGAATACACTACATCAACGTCGACAACTGGACCCCATTCATTCCCGAAAATACCGGAAAATTTGGCAACTTTGGAATATCCGGGATATTTACCGGTGCCGGCGTGATTTTCTTTGCTTACATCGGTTTCGACGCCCTATCGACGGCGGCTCAGGAGACGAAGAACCCTGCAAGAGATATGCCCATCGGTATACTCTGGTCGTTGGTTATCTGTACGGTCCTTTATGTGGCCGTTGCTGCTGTACTAACGGGGATCGTCAATTACAAGGATCTGAACGTCTCTGCTCCAATTGCGCTCGCGATCGACCGCACCGGTGAGGCACTGATCTGGTTGAGGCCGCTTATTAAAATCGGTGCGCTGGCCGGACTATCCTCGGTAGTACTGGTGATGCTGATGGCCCAACCGCGTATTTTTTATACCATGGCTAAAGATGGTCTGCTGCCCCAGGCTTTCACGGTAGTGCATAAAAAATTCAAGACTCCTTATATTACAACCATCGTAACCGGTGCATTTGCTGCCCTTATTGCAGGGATTTTTCCGATTGGAGTGCTGGGCGAACTGGTTTCGATTGGCACGCTGCTGGCTTTCGTCATCGTTTGTGCCGGGATAATTATTCTGCGTAAAACGGATCCGGATGCGGTCAGGCCTTTCAAAACTCCTTTTGTGCCTTGGTTTCCGATTCTGGGTATGCTGATCTGCCTGGCGCAAATGGCTGCTCTGCCTTTCGACACCTGGATGCGTCTGATTATCTGGATGGCCATTGGAATGGCTATCTATTTTCTTTACGGGAGAAGGCGGAGTAAAGTACTTCTGAATCAAAATAAAGAGGCCGGCCTATCCTGACATCGGCGTCAGGCCTAATTCCTTGCCTTTTTCCATCATGAAGTGGTAAGCTTCATCGAAATTGTTGTGTATTTCACCCTCCAGAATGGCTTCCTTAATGGCCATCTTGATGATCCCGATCTCCTTGCAGGGTTGCAAACCAAATACCTCCATGATCAGTTCACCTGTAACCGGAGGTTGAAAATTGCGTACGGTATCCTTCTCCTCGATCTCCTTTAATTTTTCTCTTACCAGTTGAAAGTTAGAAAGATACCGCGCCACTTTTTCCTCATTTTTGGAAGTAATGTCAGCTTCACACAGCGTCATCAGGTCATCGATATCATCGCCGGCATCGAAAAGCAGACGTCTGACGGCCGAATCGGTCACCTCCTCTTCCGATAATACGATCGGCCGCATGTGCAGGAGTACCATTTTCTGAACAAACTTCATCTTCTCATTGAGCGGAAGCTTGAGGCGGTCGAACAACTTTGGCACCATCTTCTCTCCTACAAAATTGTGTCCATGAAAAGTCCAACCCTGAGCAGGGGAGAACCTCTTGGTGGCAGGTTTGGCAACATCATGCAGAAGGGCCGACCATCTGAGCCACAGATTGTTGGTGTTCATACTGATGCGATCCAGGACTTCGAGGGTATGGTAGAAATTGTCTTTGTGGTGGATGCCTTGAATGCTGTCGCGTCCCTTCAAATTCTGTATCTCGGGGAGGATGATCTTCAGTAATCCGCACATTTCCAATAATTTAAAGCCTATAGAGGGTTTGTCGGATAAGATTATTTTGTTGAGTTCATCCGAGATTCGCTCTTTCGAGAGGATATTTATCCGGTCGGCCTGCTTGGCGATGGCAGCAAAAGTTTCCTCCTCAATCCTGAAGCTGAGCTGGGCGGCAAAACGTATAGCCCTCATCATACGCAGGGGGTCGTCGGAGAAGGTAATATCCGGATCCAGCGGCGTCCTAATCAATTTGCTTTCCAGGTCTCCCATGCCGTTGAAGGGATCAATAACCTCTCCGTAGCGAACTTTATTCAGCGAAATTGCCAGCGTGTTGATGGTGAAATCGCGTCTGTTCTGATCGTCGACCAGCGTGCCACCTTCCACAATCGGTTTCCGGCTGTCGGAACGATACGACTCTTTTCTGGTGCCGACAAACTCGAAATCTACCTCCTCATCCCTGAACATGGCCGTCCCGAAATTCTTGAAAACAGTTACTTTCAATTTGGGATGGATGGCGTAGGCGACTTTCCTGGCAAGCGCTATTCCGCTTCCTACCGTGACAATGTCAATGTCGTAATGCTCTCTTTTCCGGTACATTAACAAATCCCTGACGAAACCACCTATCACGTAGGTTTCCAAACCTTCCGCGTCGGAAATGGAGCCGATCAAAGCAAATACGGGGTGTTTGAGGTAGTCTTTTAAATTGAGTATTTCGGACATTGAGTAACTGTTAAGGCAATAATTACAGTAAATGATTGACTGATTCCAGCTTCATTCCCCTGGATCCTTTGATGAGAATCAGGTACCCGGATAACTGTTCTTTACCAAGAAACTCCGCCAATGCGGTTGCGCTAAGGAAATGCAGAAACTCGGCAGGCAGGTGGCAGCCGGAATATTGAGCGCCTGTCAGAATAACCAGATCCGTTTTGATGGTACTTAGATAGTCGATGATCTTTTGATGCTCCTCCGGGGCGACATCGCCTAATTCCAGCATATCCCCCAGAATGATGGCCTTCTTCGGGGCCTCAAGCATCGCAAAATTTTCGAGTGCTGCCCTGGTGCTGCTCGGATTCGCGTTGTAGGCGTCCATCAGCAGTCTGTTGTGTTGTTTATCGACCAGTTGAGAGCGGTTGTTGTCGGGCTGGTAACCCTCCAAGGCCATCGAAATTTCCAGGGGATCGATGCCGAAATACTGACCTACCGCAGCTGCGGCCAAAGCATTCTCCAAATTATAGCTCCCCACAAGTCTGGTTTTGATGTACATCCATCCTTTGGGAAATAGAACCTTAAGAATCAGGAAGGGATTCGAACTGACAACCTCTCCCTCCAGTCCGGCCGGATCCGGAACCGTCGAGTAACCTATTTTTTTTACAGAACCTGCACGTTCCTTTAAATAATTATTAGCGAGGTTGATGAAGATCGCTCCATCCTTCTTCTCCAAAAAGCGGTAAAGCTCCGTTTTTGTTTGAATCACCCCCTCGAAAGAGCCAAAACCTTCCAGATGGGCACTTCCCACGTTAGTGATCAAACCAAAATCCGGAAGGGCAATATGGCAAAGGGCATCGATCTCGCCGGGGTGATTGGCGCCCATCTCGATGACAGCCATCTGTGTATCAGACTTAAGCGTGAGCAAAGTCAGGGGTACGCCGATGTGGTTATTGAGATTTCCTCTTGTATAAACCAGGTTATATTTTCTGGAGAGCACCGAAGCTATCAACTCCTTGGTAGTAGTCTTCCCATTGGTACCGGTGATGGCCAGGACAGGGATCCCGAGTGACTGCCTGTGATGCCTGGCTAACTCCTGAAGCGTTCGCAAAACATTCTTTACCAGGATAATCCTTTCATCAACAGCATATTCCTCCTCATCAACAACAGCGTACGATGCACCTATTTCAAGTGCATTGAGGGCAAAAGTATTGCCATTGAAATTTTCCCCTTTCAAGGCAAAAAATAGGGAACCCTGCTCAATTTTTCGGCTATCCGTTGAAATCAATGGATGGTTCTGGAAGATTCGGTAAAGTGCTGTTATGTTCATGAAGAAGGGTAAAAAAAACCTCATCCGGAGACGAGGTTTTCGAGATTATTTTGGTTCGGAATCTCCTAGTTTTGTCATGGCACACCGGAAGCCAATGTCGTTGGCGGATTTCCGTTCATCGAGGTATCTTCGTGTGCCCGGACTCAGCCAATAAGGTCTGTCTTTCCAGCTGCCTCCTTTGTAAACCCTCGTATGGTCAGAAATTCTGGGAGAATAATTATCTTTTGTGCTGGTATACATGGTATTGGAACTACCTCCAACCTTGAGTGAATCTTCTCTGTTTTTCCAGAGCGCCTCATCCAGATTGGACTGATAATCGCCATCCTTGAAGTTGGCATAATTTGCCGCCGTATCTTTCACCATTTCTCCAAGATTGTTCCGGAATAAATTGCCGTTCGCATCTCTTTTATAGTTGGTGTACACGCTACCGCGAAGAGGTTGAAATTCATTAAATTCCTGAAATGAGGTCGGCCTGTAAACATCCTGAACCCATTCATTTACGTTACCTGCCATACAATACAAGCCAAGATCGTTTGGCTCGAAAGATTTTACAGGAGCAGTAATCTCGTATCCGTCATTCAAGGCACCGGCAACGCCCATGTAGTCACCACGGCCCCTGACACTGTTGGCATTAAAGACGCCGAGTGATTTTTTTTCGGTTGAGCGGATGTGACTTCCATTCCAGGGATAGATGCGCCGGTCGGTTACAACCTCCTCATCTGTATTGCCAATCAGTGCAACGGCCGCAAATTCCCACTCTGCTTCGGTAGGAAGGCGGTAGCGTGGAAGAACAATTCCATCAGACATACTTGTCCTTCTGTTTTCACCCAGCCTGCTGAGATTCTTCAGTGGCTTTTTGCCGTCAGTCCCTTTGTACAAGCCATTCAGATAACTGTCCGTATTGAAGTTTTCCTGCCCACTTTGTTTAAGATCCTCTGCCAGGATACGGCTGCTAATTAGAATGCGTTCGTTAACCCTGTCTGTACGCCATTTACAGAAATTGCTTGCCTGAACCCAGCTTACGCCCACGACCGGATATTCTGCATAGGCAGCATGGCGCAGGTAGTTTTCAAGATAAGGTTCGTTGTAGGCAAGTTCGTTTCTCCAGACCAGTGTGTCGGGTAGCGCTTCTTTGTAAACTTCCGGATTATTTGGGAAAGTTCTTTGTGTCCAGTATAAATATTCTCTCCAATCTATATTACGTACCTCTGTTTCATCCATAAAGAAAGAGGCAATTGTTACGCGGCGTATGGCATTATTGTTATCAAAAATAACATCCTGATCGACACGGCCCATCGGGAAAGTTCCACCCTGAACAAAAACCAATCCCGGACCGGCTGATTGTGAATAATTTGCATTGTATTCAAATCCTCCATTTTTAGGATTGTTGTATTCCCATCCCGTAGCAGATGAGGTGGTTTTCTTGGTCAGAAGCTTACTGCAGGATACAGTTAACAGGCTGATAAATAGTAGTATTACCGTATAAAATCTCATAGTTATTTGAAATTAAATCCATGAAAAACAAACCCGTCTTGGTATTCAAGGCTTCCAATTTCTCAGATAAGGGACAGAACAGATCATATTCACTCTTCTGCCACAAATATATTGCAAAATAATGAAAAGTAAATCCAATTTTCATTATTGAACTGTACTATAAACCCCGATTTTTATAAATTTGTTCAAGCTCCCTGGAAAAATAAACAGTTTCCGTTCAATATTTTGTCATTTGTCTGCGCAATAAGGCAAGTTTATCTGCAAAAAATCTCTCCATAATTATGTTCAATCGGCTCTGCTACAAGTTATTACTTCTTCTGATTTTTTCCTGAAGTCGGAGTAAACGGGATAGCCGTAAAGGATCAGAAAGAAATGAGTAATTTAGTCACTTCTTAAAATAAAATTAAAATGAGTTTTCGCATCGGGCTGGGTTATGACGTGCATCAATTGGCAGCCGGGGAAGAACTATGGCTTGGGGGGATCCTGATTCCCCATGAAAAAGGCACCGTCGCACATTCGGACGGTGACGTGCTGCTGCATGCCATCTGTGATGCGCTCCTCGGGGCCACTGGAATGAGGGATATCGGATACCACTTTCCTGATACGGATGTAGCGTATAAAAATATTGACAGTAAGAAATTGTTATCCGAAGTTTACCGGAAGGTTAAAGAGAAAGGATACAGACTTGTGAACCTGGATGCCACCATTTCCGCTCAGAAACCCATGCTGAGAGACTGGATTCCAGCTATGGAAGTGATTATAGCAGAGATTCTTGAAAGCTCTGCTGAACAGATAAATATCAAGGCTACCACTACTGAGAAGCTGGGTTTTGAAGGCAGGGAAGAAGGAATATCGGTTCAGGCAGTCGTTTTGATAAGTAAGCCAGATTAATAAATCATTAAGCCAGTCTCAATCAGGAATATCTTCTGTAATTTCACGAGGTTATTTGATACACATAGGTTTGATAAGTCTAATCTTTAATAACAAGTAGTATGAGCAAGACAGCATGGATTGTAATAGGAATAATTGTATTAGGAATCTTCTTCACCATTAGTTGGGGTGTTAAAACCGGTAACAACATGGTTGCCATGGAGGAGGGTGTCTCTTCCGCCTGGTCGCAGGTCGAAAATGTTTACCAGCGGCGTGCCGATTTGATTCCGAATTTAGTAAGTACGGTAAAAGGTTATGCTGCCCACGAAAGTGAAACCCTGACCGCGGTTGTAGAGGCAAGGGCAAAAGCCACCTCAGTAACGGTAGATCCTACCAAACTGAATGCGGCGTCCATTCAGCAGTTTCAGCAGGCACAAGGCGGTTTGTCATCCGCATTATCCAGGTTAATGGTAGTGGTTGAAAAATATCCCGATCTGAAGGCCAACGAAAATTTCCTGAACCTTCAGGCGCAACTGGAAGGTACGGAAAACAGAATCACCGTCGAACGTCAGAAATTTAACCAATCAGCCCAGGCTTTCAATACCTATATCCGTTTGTTCCCGCAAAGCATGATTGCTTCTATGAGGAACTTCGAGAAGAAGGCCTACTTTGAAGCTGAAAAGGGATCAGAAAAGGCACCAAGAGTAGATTTTTCCAAGTCCAAATAATATTAACCCCATTGGCAGATGAGTACAAATAAATTTCTCTCCCCGGAAGAAGAGGAACAAGTTGTTCAGGCGATTAAATCGGCCGAGCACCAAACCAGTGGAGAGATTAGGATTCATATCGAAGCTGTCTGCAGGGAAGAGGTGCTGGACAGAGCCGCCTGGCTCTTCAAATTACTGAAAATGAACAAAACGGAACTCCGGAATGGCGTTCTCATTTTTCTCTCTACCAGCGACCGAAAATTCGCCATCATCGGGGATGCCGGAATCAATGCAGTAGTTCCGGAAGGTTTTTGGAATGATGTTAAAGATTTGATGGTCAGTAATTTTGCTAAAGGCGATCTAGTGAAGGGATTCGTTTTAGGAATTTCTAAAGTAGGAGAGAAGTTGAAGGAATTTTTCCCTTACCAGGAAGATGATGTCAACGAACTTCCCGACGAAATATCATACGGAAAATAATGATGAAAAATATCCTATTGCGGCTGGAAAGCCCAAAGTTGTTCTTGTTTTTTGTACTTCTGCTCTTTGCTTTCTGTGTGCGGGCTGCGGATGAGTTTCCCCCGCGCCCTGAGCCACCCCGGCTGGTCAATGATTTTACCGGTGTATTGTCATCTTCTCAGGCAAGAGCACTGGAGAATAAGCTGGATGCATTCAATAAACAGACTTCCACACAAATAACCATTGCCATCGTAAAGGATATTTACGGATACGACATGGGTGACTATACCTTTAAATTGGCTGAGCAATGGGGTATCGGACAAAAAGGGAAGAACAATGGAATACTCCTGCTAGTGAAGCCAAAAACAGATAGTGAGACTGGCAAAGTGTATATCGCAGTCGGGTATGGGCTGGAAGGAGCAGTGCCCGATATCACTGCAAGGAAAACCATTATTTCGAATGAGATTTTACCTAGTTTCAAGTTAAACGATTATTATACAGGCCTCGACAAGGCTACAACAGTTCTGATGAAGCTGACTTCCGGCGAGTTCACAGCCGATCAATACGACAAGCAGGTTTCCAAACCGTCAGGAATTTTCGGATTTGTGATCATCTTGCTGATCTTTGCTGTATTCATGCTCTTTAACCGGAACCGTTTCCGCACAATGGGTGCGAACGGTGGCGGTAGCAGCATTTTTGGAACGCTCTGGTTACTTAGCATGCTGGGCGGTAACAGAGGCGGCGGCTCCTGGGGTGATTTCTCCG
>DATCHD010000084.1:0-20092 GCA_036508555.1 Prolixibacteraceae bacterium | reverse complement strand
TATTGGCTGCCGTAACCGCCATAAGGATCGTACATACTACCGCCACCGTAGTTGTAATCACTGTTACCTCTGGTCTGTTTGGAATAATAGACAGAGAAGGTTAAGGAATTCGGTTTCTTTCCACCCAGCCATGGCTCGGTAAAGGAGAAACTATAAGACTGATAATAAGAACCATTGGTTTGTGCACGAAGCGTCAGTGTTTGACCATCTCCGGTAGGGAGCGGTTTCCAGGCCTTCTTGTTGCCAATATTTCGTACCGAGAAGTTGGAGAATTTCAGACCCACTGTTCCGACAAACATACCTCCACCCCAGCCGCCTGAGAGTTCGACCTGGTCGTTGGCACGCTCTTCCAGTTCGTAATTGATATCTACTGTACCATCTTCAGGATGAGGCACCACATCTGGTTTGATAGCCTCCGGATTAAAGTGTCCCATCTGAGAGAGTTCACGAACCGAACGAATGATATTTTCCTTGCTGAAAAGTTGTCCGGGCCTTGTGAAAAGCTCCCTTCGGGCAACATGTTCATTGGTTTTGGTATTTCCTTTGATGCCAATCGAATTAATGGTTGCCTGGGATCCTTCCACAATCCGCATCTCAAAATCGATCGAATCATTTTCGACCTTCACCTCCACTGGGTTCAGGTTAAAGAACAAATAACCGGTATTCAAGTATTGGTTAGAGACCGCATCATCGTCTTCTGTGAGCCTTTTCTCGAGCAATTTCTGGTCGAAAATATCCCCCTTCTTGATCCCAAGTACTTGAGAAAGCTGCATGTCAGTCAAAACAGTATTGCCTACCCAACGGATATCCCTAAAATAGTACTTTCGACCTTCTTCGATCCAGTACTTCAGTGTGACCGTATTCCTTGTGGTATCCTTGATGATGGTGTCAGACACAATAATAGCATCCCTGAAACCATTTTCGTTGTATTTTTTGATCAGATTGATCTTGTCCTCGTCATATTTATCCTGTAGGAATTTCTTGGAAGAGAAGAAGTTAACCAGTTTCTTCATTTTTGTCTTCTTCATTGAACGCTCCAGTACCGAGGTCTTCACCTGTTTAACGCCAACAAACTCTATTTTCGTAATTTTGACTTTTGTTTTCTTGTTGACATTAATATCCAGTGCCAGCTGGTTCTGTTTGGCCGTATCGTCTTTCTGAACAATACTGACTTCAGTATTATAGAAACCCTTCCCCTGATAGTAGCTAAGTATCTGTCGTTGAGCCGTATTAACAAGGTTATCAGTCACCTGCCCGCCGACCAGCATCATCACTTGCTTCTCGATGTCTTCCTTTTCACTCTTACTGACTCCATGATAATTCTTGGTCGAGAGACGCGGTCTCTCCTGCAGGTAAATGTTCAGCCAGATCTTATCCCCGACAATCTTTGAGGCTGATATTTTTACATCAGAAAACAAACCCTGTTTCCAATATTTCCTTAAAGCAGCCGTGACCATATCACCAGGAATGGTAATTTCTTCGCCAATATTTAAACCGGAAAGTCCTTTTAAAACTTCCGTATCCAGGAATCTGATACCGCTAATTTCCAGTCCGGCAAGGGTATATTTTTTTGGGCTATCGTAAAAAACGGAGAAATTTGTACTGTCTGCTACCGTTTGAGCGTAAAGATGAGCGCTGAAAAATAAAGCAAGAAATAAAAATAAAACTCTTTTGACCATGTCAGATTCTGATTTGTTCACTGGTTTTTCCAAATCGTCTCTCTCTTTTTTGGAAATCATTAACTGCCTCAAAAAGATCTTCTTTACGGTAGTCCGGCCATAACTTCTGCGTAAAATACAGCTCAGTATAGGCGATCTGCCAAAGAAGAAAATTACTGACCCTGAATTCCCCACCGGTTCTAATCAGTAGTTCAGGATTGGGCAGGCCAAATGTAGGAAGATATTTTCCAATCAACTCCTCATTGATGTCACTTTTGACAATTTTGTTGTTTTTTAACTCTTCAGCCATATTTTTAAAGGCTTCCACCAGCTCCCACCTGCCCGAATAGCTCAATGCGAGCACCAGTCTCAGACCCGTATTTCCTGATGTTTTTTCAATTGCCCCGGCTAATTTCTGCTGGACTTCTTCCGGCATGGATTTCAGATCACCAATGGCATGCAGAGAAACATTGTTTTTATGGAGGTTATCGGTTTCTGCTACAATGGCATGAACGAGTAATCCCATCAGGGCATCGACCTCTTCTTTGGGGCGGTTCCAGTTCTCAGTCGAGAAAGCATACAACGTAAGATATTCTATTCCAATCTCTCCAGCTCCTTCAACGACAGACCTTACCGCTTCAACTCCCTGCCGGTGACCAAAAATCCGGTCATTACCATGAAGTTCGGCCCATCGTCCGTTGCCATCCATGATTAGGGCGACATGTTGCGGTATTTTATTGACTATCAATTCTTTAGAAGGCACTTTTCTTTCCATATTTAGCATTGGGATCATTTACTTTACAATTCCCTTTCTCGGCCCAAATTTGCCAATGCAAAGAAAGATGCAAAGATGCATACCAATCGTTGTTTATTAACTTATTTGAAGCCATAGCAGGCGGATAGTTCCCAGTAATATCCGCCACTGATTGAAATCTTGTGGGATCAACCAGGTTATCAATATTATCCGTAAATGTTTTTCGTACACAAAATTCGATACATGCCCCTAACCTCTTGGTAAGATTGTATTTAATACCAAATCCCATTGGAATAATGGGGGAAAGGGCATCTGTTTTGTTGGAGATTTCCAAATCCCCGTTTGGTCCGCGGTAAGCCATGAGCATATTAAGAGAACTACCGAAACTAATGGGATCAAGAATGATGGTACCCTGCCTCGGTGCCCGGGAATAAAAGCCTCCGACTCCGACAGACAAGAATGGCGTAAATCTATTCTTCTTTAAACTGCCCATTTGATAATCAAGGAAATTGAATTCAAATAAAGCTTCAACAGTTTGGATATTTCGTTTGAAATAATAAGCATTGTTTACCTCTTTTATGTATGGTTTCCAATCGTTATTCGGCTGATTTACAGCCGGATCTGCAAGATTAACATCTGGTAATGTCCCGTATGCCTTTAGATTACCTGTAACAAGTTGTCCGCGGACGGACATACGCTTGTTAAAATTAAACCTACCCAGGACTCCATATATGGGCGTTATTGACTTACTGTAATCAACATTCTGAATATCACCCCAATAAGCTGCCGCACCGATGCGCACACCTATATCAGTTGTTCTTTGCGGCCGTGCCGACAAAAAACAGAGAAACAAGATTAGGGAGACAATCAGTTTTTTCATGCAACAATTCAAACAGTCGGACAGAGTAACATACAATAATGCGAAGCTACAGTGCCATGCAAAGGTAATAGAAACTCAGTTACGTTTGTCTATTCCCCACAACAGTTTTTTCCGCAGGGTTTCATAAAACGACTGGTTTTCAAACTTCAAAACATTGATGATGAAGTCGGATTTACGAATCGTCCAGACCATTTCATTCTCAAAAGGAGCCGATCTGGAATCGAGGGAGGCCATGTATCTTCCCCCCCGGCCTTCCACCCAAAGCCGCACCACCTCCCGGTCAGGAATCACAACCGGCCGGATGGCCAGATTATGCGGGGCAATCGGGGCGATAACGAAATTGGAAGATTCCGGTGAGATAATCGGTCCGCCGACACTCAGTGAATAAGCGGTCGTCCCGGTAGGGGTGGAAACAATCAGTCCGTCGGCCCAGTAACTGTTAAGCATATCTCCACCAACCTCAACATGAACAGTAATCATCTGGGAAGAGTCCTGTTTGTGGACGGTAAACTCATTCAGTGCATAAGGAAAATTGTCAAAAAATCCGAATTCGTTTTCCAGTCGAAGCAGCGAACGCGGTTGCAGGATGAATTTGCCCGAAAAAAACATCTCCATCGAAGATTCAAGTTCCGACTGCGCGATATCAGCCAGAAAACCTAGCCTGCCGCTGTTAATTCCCACCATTGGTATGCCGGAATCCCTCACAAAAGTGATGGCCTCCAGGAAGGTCCCGTCACCACCGATGCTCATAAAATAATCAACTCCTCTCAGTTCCTGATGGGTATTGAAACTGTCAACCCGCCCGGCATCGATCCCGACCTCCTGCTGCAGGTACTCAAGAAAAGGTTTAAACACAATCACTTCGGCTTCATGCTGGTGCAGAATATCCAGCAGCCTCACCATGCTATCCTGGAAAATAGGGGCAATGTTCCAGCCAAAAAGGGCAATTCTCATTAAATGTCAGATTTAAGTATTAATGTATCTCATAAACTGGTCGAACCTGTCGTCTATCAGGCTATTCAGCGGAGTCTGATCCATGAAAGTGCCGATAATATTATAATTGTAACGATTCAGGGTCTGAATAATTCCTGAAAGATCCACCATATTGACTTTGATGGTCACATTCAGTTCGGTTGTTGATCCTGTTGGTTTCCAGGTATATAGACTCAGAACATGAGCATCATTACCCTCAATGATCTGGGTAATCTGTGCCAGTGAATAATCCCTTTCGCACATTTGCAGTTCGATGATACCTCCGGGCTCGTCGGGAGAAAAAAGTGTGGTAAGGGTATTGCACAAATCATACCTGGAAATTGATCCCAGGTAGGTATGATCCTCTGCAAGCACCGGTACGATAGATACTCCGCATCCGGACGCGACGGCCGCCACTTCGAAAATATGCTGATGCGGATGAATGTGCGGTTTCAGCAGCTGATCGGAGACAAAAGCTGATAGGGGCTCATCAAAATCTTGCGCATCGAATATCTCTTTGTCCGATATCACCCCAAGATATTCATTTTCAACCACAATGGGAAGATGAGACACCCTGAAAACATCCATCAGTGAAAGCACTTTGGAAGCAGTATCCTGAAGGCTTACGAAAGGAATTGAATCAGATATAAGTGTTTCGGCTATCATGATCAGCTAATTATGAAGGATGAAAAAGAATAAGAATCATTTCGTAAATTGCAAACCTAATTAATAGGAAGCTAAAATGGCACGATTAAGTGTAAATATAAATAAAATTGCAACATTGCGAAACAGTCGGGGCGGAACGATGCCCAGCGTTACCTTCGCTGCAATTCAATGCCAGAAGTTTGGCGCGGAAGGGATCACCATCCATCCACGGCCGGACGAAAGGCACATCCGGTATGCCGATGCACACGAGCTTAAACCACTGATCACAACCGAATTTAACATCGAGGGTTTCCCCGATCCGCGTTTTATCGCGTTGGTGCTGGAGGTGAAACCCGATCAGGTTACGCTGGTTCCGGACTCCCCTTCTGCCATTACTTCCAATACTGGTTGGGATACGGTTCTCCATAACGATTTTTTGAAAGAGGTCACAGGAAGATTTCAGTCGGCCGGCATCCGGGTTTCCCTGTTCGTTGGCACAGAAAAACGGATGATTGAAGGAGCCGCCAAAATTGGCGCCGACCGGGTGGAATTATATACCGAACCTTACGCGACTGACTATCCGAAGGATCCGGCAAAAGCCATAAAACCCTTTATTGAAGCTGCAAAGGTGGCCGAAAAATATGGCCTGGGACTGAATGCCGGCCATGATCTGAGCTTGGAAAATCTGCGCTATTTCGACCAGCATATTCCCAATTTGCTGGAAGTTTCCATCGGGCATGCGCTGATTTCGGATGCGCTTTACCTCGGTTTGGAAGAGACTATCCACCGGTACACGGCATGTTTACAGAAAAATTGAAATTATTTTACCGAAAATACGGCTCAGGGCCGAATATCAGTCTTTTACCCTGCTCAGGCTCAAGGTTTTCAACACCCAACGGGGCAAATGTTTGGATGGATTTCTTTTCTGAAGATTCAGATATAGACCTAACTTCTTCATAATGGGCAGCTTATGGGTCTCCACAAATTCTATCAGCGTGCCATCCGGATCTTCGATATAGGAGAAATGGCCGGCGGCCTCCCCCATGTCGAAACTATTTCCTTCGTGTTGCGCAAAACTGT
This sequence comes from Prolixibacteraceae bacterium, assembly GCA_036508555.1. GTDB lineage: Bacteria > Bacteroidota > Bacteroidia > Bacteroidales > Prolixibacteraceae > CAINVV01. Next base: position 14,103 of record DATCHD010000084.1, on the reverse strand, counting down.
CGACCGTAAAAGCAAATCCACGCGCTGCGCAAGCCGCATTCAGTTCTTCCATCCCGTTGATGTCGTAACAGAGGTGGATAAAACCCAGATCTCCCCAAAAACGGTCCTCATAAATCTTTCTCGGGACCCGGTCTTCAGCCTGGATGAGTTCAATTTCGCTATCTCCCAGAAGGCTTCCAAAAGCGCCCATGCGGGGTTTGCTGTGTTTCAACAATACCCTTCTGAATTGCGAATTTCCTCCGTTCAAATAAGAAAGATCAGGAAAAGTACCTTTTTTGTCGAAGGCTATTTGATCGTAACCGAGAATATCTGAATAGACTTTTAAGGAGTTCTCTACATTGGTGACGCCAATGATGACGCCATACACCGATCCTGTATGCTTTTTGCGGTTTCCAAACCAGTTCTTCGACTCAATGACCTGAAAAACGTTGTTGAAAGGGTCGGTGACAAAGAAAAAATTGCGTCCGTCAGGATCGACTTCCAGACTGCTGACGTTTAACTGCTCTTTTGTAAACCAGCTGTGTGTCTGCTGTGCGTCACGGGTCTTGATTTTTGCGGCGAAAATTCCAAGATCTCCCAAGAGTGGCTCAAGAAGAGGAGGCTTCGGGGTTCTTTCTGTGTATTGCCAGATTTCGAAACCGCCGCCACCATTCATATTCATCGCGAGCACAGCATGACGTTTCTGTGGCTTTCCCCCGGTATAGGGTAACATCAGCGATGCGGTGGCGCTTTCCTCAAATACCTTGATATCCATGCCGAGGTATTTGCGGTACCATTTCCACGCTTCTGCAACATTGGTTACACCGATTCCAAGTTGTTGAATACCGCTAATTATTATCCCTTCCATAGTTTAATTTGTTTAAGATCAGCCAAGTGTATCAATCCTTTTTGCTATTATATAAAATAGCCAGGGAATATACCTTTTTAGATAAGGCATAATTACATCTTTTTTTCCAATAATTACCTCTTTTCGGTTACAGTTCACCGCACGTATGATTTTGGCGGCGCAGCGTTCGACACGTACGCCTTTTTCCTGGCTTCTGTCCATCAGTCCGTGTTCCTTTCCGGTGGAAGTAAGCGCATGGAGGGAAATATTGGTTTTCACCCTCCCCGGACAAACCATGGTAACCCGGATGTTATCCCGGAAGTGCTCGAGCCGGAGCGTCTCAAAAAATCCGTGCAAAGCATGCTTTGCAGAAGCATACATCGATCTCATCGGGAATCCGAATAATCCGGCCAGGCTGCTGATTACCAATATTTTGCCTCCTCCGGTCCTGATCATGAAAGGCAAAACCTGCTGTGTGAGGTTTACATGGCCCCAGAAATCCACTTCCATGATCCGGCGGGCAACTTCTTCGGGCGTATCGAGTAGTCGTGACCGTTGAGAAATGCCTCCGTTATTGACTATAATATCAATTCGGGGATAAGTTTCCTGAACCTCTGCCACGGCCTTTGCAATTTCTTCCTTCCTGGTAAGGTCGAAAGCGATAATTTTAACATCGGCTCCTCTTAAGATGCAAGAATCTTTAATTATTTCGAGTTGCTGATGATTGCGTCCCGATAGGATCAGTTGTGTTCCGGGAACTGCCCATTGCAGTGCCAATGCCTCTCCAATGCCTGAAGAGGCTCCTGTGATCCAGATAATGTGCGATTTAGTCATTCAGCCAATTTGTTTGATCGTTCTACGGCCAGGCAAAGCCCACGAAGCGATCAGTAATTGTTGGCAAATATAAAATAAATCAAATGAAAAAGTCCGCCTTTCTGGTAAGGATTTGATTTCCAAACCAGTTATGTAAAATAGCCCCAATGGGTTATTTTTTTCTGGAACTCTTCCACCATATTAATATTCCACTGATGAGCACAATAAGTAGGGTAAGTCCCATCAAAGGGACATAAAGAAGGTAAAATGGACCGATCAGATGTTCAAAAATCCTTCCGGTATGTACTTCAAGTGCTGCATTCCAAAGTGAGATCGGGGTTAGTTTCAGAATATTATCCGGCATTTTCGGAAAGGGAGTTCCACCATCAATAGCAAGTATGCCCCTGTTATAGTCGATCCAATAATTTCTATTGGATCGACTACTTATATAACCCGTTACCATGTTTTGTCCGACCGGACGTCCCATGCCGCGAGCGGTTTCTGCCATCTCACCGGTAAAAAAATCGGTTACCCTGGCAGAAACAGGATTCCAAATGAATAGACCACTAAACGAACCAACCAGATAACTTTCAGCGTCAAAGGGTTCAAAAGTGTTGCAACCCATTATGCTGACCAGTGGTTGATTCGGTATAAGAATAAGATCCTTTTTAAGTTTCTGATCCGCATAATAGAATCCGTCTGAAGTATAAAACAGGTAATTCTTAGTCCCCTCGTTCCATACCACCCGGCGCAACTTGTCATGCCAGGGATTGTTTGTATCCAGATTGGAGTAAGGCAGGGCGCCTATCTGAGATGAAAAGATTGGAATCAGTAATGGAGGACGAAGAAACATTCCCGCTAATGTATTAACAAAGAGAAATACCACAAAAATGTATCCTATCAGGTTATGCCATTTTAGGTTCCATTTTTTTAGGATTATCGTCCCCGAGTAATCTTGCTTTTGTTTTTTTAATCTGCTGATCCATTTGGGAAAGAGAAAATGAAGCAAACCTGTCAAGGAGAGAAAAATCAACACAAGACCGAGTATATCAACAAACAACATCCCTGCAAATCCAAAAAGCTGACCGCTGTGCAACTCCCACAAAGTGAGAAAAAGTCCGGCTTTGCGATCATAACCTTCGGGTGGTGGCAGCTGAATTTGCTCGATATGAATCAGGTCAGTTGTCCGATAGAAAAAATTACGGGTTAAAATCAGCAGCGTATCCTTCCTTACAGCCAGATCGCAGATACGTTCTTCCCCTTCCAACATCGGAACCTGTATCCATTTCCCGGATTTCAAAGTATTGACAAAGAGACCGAAATGTGTTCCGGCTATCAGGCTTTGCCGGTACTTTACAATTGAATATATCTTTCTTTTGTCTATACCATCCGGGAAGCCGCTGTTGAAGTCTGTGAAGCTGGTCAATCCTTTTGTTGCCATCCAAACGCCAATATTTCCATAAATCAGCAGAGAGTCATCGCCAACAGATAAGGAAGACCTTACTCCACCCAGATTCCAGTTTTTGTATTGATAACCTGGAGGCATCCATTTTCGTGGAATATCAACACTAGAAATCAGATTTCTGTGGTTCAGCAATATTCCGGAAAATGCAAAGAAAAATGCAAATAAGGCTATGAAAATACCCGGCCACTTATGGTACTTCTTTAATATTGATTTGATGGCTAATATGATTGAAGATACTGATTCATCACGTCAATCAATTTCAAAATGCTGATATGATCGTTTTCTAAATTTTGAGTAGCTGTATCCATATTATTCGCTATTATTATGTTGTTCATTGTCTTTTTCTACGCGACAAATATATTACTTTTTTATTAAAAGACAAAAAAGTCTTTTAATAAAAACAAGTTAACTGTTTTTTTTTACTTTTGAGGGAAGTTTAACAACAAAACCCGCTGATTGTGTTTAAAAAGGAGACTGAATATGCTTTAAGAGGAATGGTGTACATCCAGATTCAAAATCTGAAAGACAGAAGACCAGGGGTTGCTGAGATAGCACACGAAATAGAAGCACCATTTTTTTTTACGGCAAAAATTTTCCAACGCCTTGCCAAACAGGGTTTTGTGAGATCGTTGAAAGGAAAGGGAGGTGGATTCTTTCTTGATCCGGAGAAAAAAGATTTGCCCCTGAAAGAAATTATCATCGCCATAGAAGGGGATGAACTTTTCGTTGGTTGTGGTTTCGGGTTAAAGAACTGTGATGAAAATAATCCATGTCCACTCCATCATCAGTATGGTCTAATCCGTGATGAAATCAATAAATTGGTTACCGGTGAGACAATTCAGTCGTTGGCATTATCCTCCCTGACGAATAATATGTCACTCGGCTTTTCGCGGGAAAATTATACCCCTACCACACGGTCCTTGTAAACCCGCAGACAAAAGCTTTTTTCCATTGACGAAAAGTGTTTATTCTTTCGGGGGTACAGTCATTTCAGTTGCTGCCTGGATACCTGACGATATTTCTTCAGGTATATAACCTAATCTAACGTAAACAGGGTGTATGGTCTTTCTGATTTCAGGAAGCTTTCTTGCGAAGATGAGAGCTCCCAAAATGCAGGTTATTCCACCCATCAGAATTGTATACTGAACTCCTATCGTTTTTGCCAGAATTCCTGCCATGAAACTCCCGAAGGGAGCAGTGCCCATGAAGGCCATGGTATAAAAACTCATGACTCTACCTCTTTTGTCATCATCCACGATAGTTTGTAAAATGGTATTGCTGGATGCCATCTGCAACATCATCCCAAGTCCGATGACAACCATCAAGAGCAAAGAAATTAGGTATATTCCTGAAAATGAAAATGCAACAAGTCCAATACCGAAAGTTCCGGCAGCCAATGGAATGATTCGGCCAAGACCGAGCACATTTTTACGTGAGGCGAGGTAAAGGGCCCCGGTCAATGCTCCAATCCCGGATGCACCCATCAGAAAGCCAAAGGTATGGGGTCCGCCATGCAGTATTTCTTTGGCAATGACAGGCATCAGGACGGTATAAGGCATTCCCATCAGGCTGACCAGGGCAAGCAAGAGAATCAAATACCTTATAGGAAGAGAATCGAAAGTATAATGAAAGCCTTCCATGAATTCTTTCAGGATGTGGTTCTCTTTTTTCTTTAATGCGGGAAGATTTATTTTCATCAGAAACAAAAACAGCAAAACAAAAAGATAACTGATACCATTTATCAGAAAACAGTAACCTTCTCCTGCAAAGGAAATTAGCAAGCCTGCTATCGAAGGACCGAGTAACCTGGCGCCGTTCACCATCGACGAATTTAAGGCAATGGCATTGCCAAGGTCCTCCTTTTTATCAACCATATGTATAACAAGGGATTGTCGTGCAGGGACATCAAACGCGTTGATAAAACCGAGTATCACACTGAGTACGACAATATGCCATACTTCAATAGTCCCGGACAGATAGAGGAATGCAAGAATAAGCGCCTGAATCATTGCTAATATCTGTGTGACAATCAGAATATGGTATTTGTTCCATCGATCCGTGAGAACTCCTGCAAACGGAGAGAGCAGAAAGGTAGGGATCTGGCCTGCAAAACCGACTAATCCGAGCAAAAATACCGAACCTGACAGATGATATACCAGCCAGGGAGTGGCTATCCTTTGTATCCATGTGCCAACCAGTGAAATACTTTGACCACTGAAGAACAGGCGATAATTCCTGTACTGAAGTGAGCGAAAAATGCCCTGAACCCGGGATTCCTTGGTGCTGCTTTTTGTATTTTTCATTTAAAGGATCAACAACGTAAGTATTCCAATTCTACTTCCACCCCCCGCCAAGCGCCCGATAAAGCGACACCACCGCATCTAATTGTTGCAAACGGTCATTGACACTGCTTAATTGCGCCGACAATAGGCTCGTTTGTGCATTGAGCACTTCTGTGTAGTTAGCCGAACCGTAGATCAGTAATTCTTTGGTGTAGTCGACCGCTTTTACCAATGCCTCAAGTTGTAATTTGCGCAAAGCTATTTTCTGAATCGACCGTTCGTACAAACTCAGTGCATTATGTACTTCCTGTCCTGCTGTAAGCAAGGTATTCCGAAAGTAGATCAATGCCTCTTCCTGTTGTGCCCGGGCCACTTTCAGCCTGGTGATGTTCACCTTTTTGTTGAAGATAGGCTGAGTCAGTCCCCCGATAATATTAACGGCAATCGATTTGGGATCTATCAGTTGTTTAAGGTCTGAAGCAACAAATCCCGTCGAAGCTGTCAATGTCAGTGCCGGGTAAAAGGAAGCACGCGCATTATTGGTTATTTCGAAGGCGCTCATCACATTAAACTCTGCCTGCATCACATCCGGGCGATTGTCGAGCAGTTGAGCCGGAACACCCGTAGTCAAAACCGGGATGATGTTTTGTTCGTCAACTTTCCCCCTTTCGATGGTTCCCGGAGTACGTCCCAGCAAAAGGCAAAGAGTGTTCTCTGTTTCAGTAATTTGTTGTTCCAGATCGGGAATTGTCACTTCTGCGGCATAACGGGATGCTTCGCTTTGAACAACAGCTGCACCAGTTACTTTGCCGCTTTCCTTCAATACCTTGATGGTTTCCACCAGATCAATATTATTCTTAACAGTCTGCCGCGTGATGATCAGTTTCGAATCCAAACCGGAGAGGCTGTAATAAGTGGCCGCAATAGTAGCGATCAATCGTGTTTGTACCGCTTTTTTACCTACATCGGAAGCCAGTAAGTTGGTATATGCTGCTCGTTTTGAACTGCGAAGTTTTCCCCACAAGTCAATCTCCCAACTCGCTTCCATTCCAAGTTGATAGCTTTTCACCTCGAGTGGACCGTCGGGATAAATTGACTCAGGATTGCGAAGATAGTTTACAGTTCCTTTGCCATTAATACCGGGAAGCAGGGCCGCTTTACCCTGCAAAAAATAAGCTTCTGCCTCATGTACCCTCTGCACAGCCACAAGCAGGTCAGGGTTGTTGTCCAAACCTTCCTGAATAAGTTGTTGAAGGTATTTATCCGTAAAAAGTTCGCGCCACGGTTTATTGGCAATGGTCGCTGTATCTTTTGTTGCAGAATTGCCGAAAAGATTGTCTGTATTGATGGTATTGCGTTGGAAATGGCGCGAAGTATTGCACGAGTACAACGCACCGGTAAATCCGACGATCAGGATAATATACTTAATTGAAATTGTTCTCATTTCTACTTTCTGATTAGATGATATCAACTATTCTTCCATATCGTTCAACTTCGAGATTTCCGGAGCTTCGGGTTTATTAATTCTTTCCTGAAGCGTTTGGAAGATCACAAACATGGCCGGGATCACCAGGATTCCAATCATAGTACCGATCAACATACCACCCACGGCGCCAACTCCGATAGAACGATTTCCGTTGGCTCCGACACCTCCACCGACTACCAACGGAATCAATCCGAAAATAAAGGCGAATGAAGTCATCAGGATCGGTCGCAAACGCGCGGTAGCCCCTTCAACGGCAGCTTGCACGATGCTCATTCCGCGGTGACGGCGTTGCAGCGCAAACTCAACAATCAGGATCGCATTTTTCGCCAGCAGTCCGATAAGCATAATCAGCGATATTTGCAGGTAAATATTATTCTGAACACCCATTAATTTTGCAAAGAGGAACGAACCGGCAATTCCGATTGGTAGAGAGACCAAAATTGAAAACGGCAAGATAAAACTTTCATACTGGGCAGCCAGTAAGAAATAAACAAAGATCACACTTAGCACAAAGATCAGGATCGATTGGTTACCCGAAGCCATTTCTTCGCGTGTCAATCCTGAGAATTCGTATCCGTAACCTGTCGGCAAAGTCTGGACTGCCACTTCCTGGACCGCTTTAATGGCATCACCAGAACTATAACCAAAGTTAGGCGCTCCGGTTACCGATATTGCGGTGTACATGTTGAAGCGGCCAATATTCTCGGGACCAAATACCCTTTTCATGGAAATGAATTCGGTTATCGGCGCCATTTCTCCGGTTGAAGTCCGGATGAAAATGTTATTCAGGTCTTCAGGATTTCCCCGGTAACGGGGTTCTGCCTGAATCATAACCCGGTATTGTTTACCAAATCGGTTAAAATCAGAAGCATAAAATCCGCCAACATATCCCTGCAATGCCGACAATACTGAACTGACACCAATTCCCGACTGTTTGCATCGGGCCGCATTCACATCAACCTGGTATTGCGGAAAGTTCGTGTTGAAGGAAGTCAGGGCATACTGAATTTCAGGCCGTTGATTCAATGACCCAAGGAATTGGCGGGCGTTTTGTTCAAACTGCTTGATGTCGCCTCCGGTTTTGTCTTCCAGTTTTAGTTCGAACCCTCCGGAGATACTGAATCCTGGAACCATCGGCGGTGTAAAGAAGATGATTTTTGCCTCTTTAATTTGCGAGGTCATCATATACAGTTTAGTAATCACCGAGTTGATATCCTGACCCTTCCCTTTTCTTTCTTCGAAAGGTTTCATGCAGCAAATCAGCATTCCGTATGAACTGCCTTTCCCGCTTATTAATGAACTTCCGACAATTGCAGTTCTTCCTTCCATTTCCGGATTGCTGCCAATGATACTGTCAACCTGATCAACTATTATTTTTGTCTTTCCCATTGAGGTTGCAGGAGGAAGACTGATATCAACAAATATCCGACCCATATCTTCTGAAGGAACGAATCCTGTTGGAGTGGTTTTCATCAGAAGCCATAAGCCTCCGGAGAAAAGAATGATCATTGCGATGGCTATCCATTTGCGGCCCAAAAAGAAGTTGGCCGTCTTTTTATAACGTATGGTCATCGTATCAAATGCCACGTTGAAGGAAGCATAAAATCGTTGCATGAAGCCTCTTTTGTGCAACGAACTTTCAGTATGTGGTTTTAGGAACAGTGCACAAAGGGCAGGGCTCAGGGTCAGGGCGTTGACTGCCGAAATAACAATTGCCACTGCCAGTGTAATCCCAAATTGTTTGTAAAATACGCCGGTTGTACCTGTAATGAATGTTACCGGGATGAACACTGCCGACATCACTAGAGTTATGGAAACAATAGCTGTAGAAATCTCATCCATGGCAGAAACTGCGGCTTCCTGTGCATTTTTCGCTCCCTGATCGAGTTTGGCATGAACCGCCTCGACCACAACAATAGCATCGTCAACCACAATCCCGATCGCAAGTACCAGTGCAAATAAAGTGAGCAGGTTGATCGTGAAGCCAAACACATTCAGGAAGAAAAAAGTACCGATAATGGCAACCGGAACCGAAATAGCTGGAATCAGAGTAGCCCTGAAATTCTGGAGGAATATGAAAACCACGATAAAAACCAGGATGAATGCTTCCAGAAGAGTGTGGAGAACTTTGGAGATGGAACTGTCGAGGAACTGATTGGCATCAACCAATATTTTGTATTTTAAACCTGAAGGAAAAGATTTGGACGCTTCGTCAAGTACTTTTTTGGCATTGATGATCACTTCACGGGCATTTGATCCGGCAGCCTGATAAACGCCCATGGTAATTCCCGGTTTGTCCATGGCTGATGTGGCAACAGAGTAATTCATTGCCCCCATTTCAATGCGTGCCACATCTTTCAGCAACAACATGTTTCCGTCTTTGTCCGCTTTGATTACGATGTTCTCAAATTCATCAGGCTGTGTTAGTTTCCCTTTATATTTGATCACGTATTCAAACGATTGGTTGTTCAATTCGCCCAGACGGCCGGGAGCAGCTTCGATGTTTTGTTCGTTCAGGGCCGTGATAATATCCGATGGCATCAAGTTGTATGTGGCCATCACATCGGGTTTCAGCCAGATACGCATCGAATAATCTTTGGCGCCGAAAACCGAGGCATCGCCCACTCCTGTTACACGCTGAATCTGCGGCAGAAGATTGATTTTACTGTAGTTTTGCAGGAACGTTTCGTCGAATTCGCCATTTTCGCTGTATAACGAAAATATCAGCAACATGCTGTTCTGGCGTTTGGCAGTGATGACCCCGGCACGGGTAACCTCGGATGGAAGTAAGCTGTTGGCGCGGGCTACACGGTTTTGAACATTTACCGCTGCCATGTCGGCATTAATCCCCTGTTTAAAGAACACTTCGATAATTGCTGAGCCATCGTTGCTGGCAGTTGAGTTCATGTAAATCATATTCTCAACTCCATTGATTTGTTCTTCGAGAGGGATCACCACACTTTTCAATACTGTTTCGGCGCTCGCTCCGGTGTAGGATGCCGATACACGGATTGTTGGTGGTGCAATGTCTGGGTATTGCTCGATTGGCAGACTGATCAGGCCAAGAACACCAAGAATGACAATAATGATTGAAATAACCGATGATAGAATCGGCCGTTCTATAAATCTTCTGAACATGATCTTACGGATTTATTTTTTAATCCCGAGTCCTCGGGACATGTTTTCGGAAAGATTTCCGGTTTCTACTAGTTTCGGTTTGATTTCTGTGTCGTTCCTCAGGGCAGCAATTCCTTCATACACAATTTTGTCGCCGGCATTCAGTCCTTTAGTTACCACATACGAATCTTTCAGGTTACCTACCAGGATTTCAATTTCGGTATTGTGAACTTTATTGTCGGTTCCAACCAGATATACAAAGTGTTTGCCTTGCAACTCGTAAGTTGTTTTCTGAGGGATAATGATTGCAGAATCAACAAATTGAGGAATGCGTACAAGCCCGCTGCCTCCGCTGCGCAAAAGACCATCGGGATTGGGAAAACTGGCGCGAACATTAACAGAACCGGTCTGCTGATCGATCAATCCACTGGCGGTCTCGATGCGGCCTTCCTTGTCATAAGCAGAGTTATCGGCCATAATCAGCGAAACACCAGGTAGTTTGGTGAATTTTTCCTGAAGGTTTTTCCCTGCCAGTCCTTTGGTAATTGTTAGGAATTCTTTTTCGTTGAACGAAAAATAGGCATACATATTCAAGGTATTCGAGACCGTTGTCAGCGGTTCAATGGTTGAACTGCTCACCAAACTGCCAACCCTGAACGGAAAGGTTCCAATTGTACCATCAGCAGGACTGGTAATCCGTGTGTATTGAAGGTTCGCATTGGCGTTCCCCAAATTTGCTTTGGCTTGTGCAAGTTGTGCTTCTTTTGATTTTTGAGTCGACTCAACCGATTCCAGATCAAACTTGCTGATAATATTCTTTTCAACCAGGGGTTTGGTTTTTTCTACATTTACCTGAGCAACTTTTACATCTGCTTCTGCAACTTTTACCAGTGCTTCGGCAGAACGTACCAAAGCTTGAATATCATTGTCATTCAAACGGAAAAGCAATTGCCCCTTTCTAACATATACACCTTCATCAACAAGTATTTGCTCGATATATCCGGTTATTTTCGATCTGATTTCAACTGTTTGCTGACCCTGAAGTTTCGTAGGGTAATCTTTATAAAGTTGGGTCGATTGTGTCTTTATAACGATTACAGGATATTCTTTTACCTGACCGGCAGTTCCGGGCTGCCCGGCTTTTGGCTTATTGGTACACGAAATCGCCGCAAGCATAATCAAAATGATTCCGAAATTTTTAAATTGCATAGTTGTTTGCATATTGTTTTTGGTATGTATTTCTATTTTGGTTGATTAAGTCTATAATTTAAAGGTTCTTTTTCGCTTCTGCCCCTCCATTCTCCTGAATTTTCATCAGCACGTTCCGAAATATTTCAAGTTCTTTTTCGCTAACTCCTATCAGTAATTTCTTTGATATCTCTAAAGCGATCTCCTTCATTTGATTCAGTAGCTCCAAACCATTTTTTGTAAGGATCAAATTTCTTTTCCGTTTGTCGGCTTTGTTTGTAAGTCTGACAACGTATTGATTCTCCAGTAAATAATGGATTTGACGAACGATGATTGATTTGTCTTTCTGAAGATGGTTGGCCAGATCCTGTTGAATCAAGTTACAATCCGCATTCAATAAATGTAAAATAACGAATTGTTCAAATGACAGTTCGATTTTCTTTTCCTTGAATTCAAATATCAGTTGATTTTTGAAAACCCGAAGGCTTCTGCCCAACATGTATCCCAGTATTTTGCTTGATTCCATTTATTATTTTAATTTTCGCCAAAGATAATATAAACTAGTTGACTTATACAACCAATTTATATTAAATGATTGAAGTTTCGCATTAGAAAATGAACTATCTCGCAGCAGAACTGATAGATTATGAAGACAACGATTAAAAAAAAGTTTGATGCAGTTGAATATATGCGTCAACAGCCTATTTTTCGTTCAAAAACAAAAATGTTTTAAATGTAGTGTTACAGTAGCAAATAAAAAAGCTTCGATAAGTCTCTGTTTTTCAGATTGTTATCGAAGCTTCTTAGTACCCGGGGCGGGACTTGAACCCGCACGGCCATAATGGCCATTGGATTTTAAGTCCAACGTGTCTACCATTCCACCACCTGGGCATCCAACGGAGCGGGAAACGAGACTCGGACTCGCGACCCCGACCTTGGCAAGGTCGTGCTCTACCAACTGAGCTATTCCCGCAGGAATGGATGTCCTATAAAAATGAACGTTTTGTTGAGCGGGAAACGAGACTCGGACTCGCGACCCCGACCTTGGCAAGGTCGTGCTCTACCAACTGAGCTATTCCCGCCTGACCGCAATCCCGGCACTTAGCGTTTGTTGGGATTGCGGGTGCAAATATAAAAACTTTTTAACAATGTGAAAATTGGAAAATGTGAAAATCTCCAATTAGACCGATTTTTCTCTGATCGGAATGATGCCACCCATCTCTCCCATCACATTAACCAGGTCAGATCCCATTGGTACCACAATTTTTGAGTTGTCTTTTAAAGAGGTTTCCATTGCCTGAATCCTGCGAAGCATTTGGGCGTTTCCCACAAAATACTTTTCAGCTGCTTCATTGACTAGTGCAATCGCCTGGGCTTCTCCCTCCGCACGCAGAATCTGCCCCTGCTTGATACCCTCAGCCCTGCGGATCTCAGCTCGTTTCTCACCGTCGGCTTTGGTCTCGGTTGCTGTGGCATAGTCGATGGCTGCAATCTTCTCATTCTCAGCTTTCACAATCTTGTTCATGGTCTCTTGAACATCCTTTGGAGGATCAATCTCCTTCAACTCAGTCCGGACGATCTCAATTCCCCAATTACGGGTTTCATCCAATAAAGTAGAGTGTAGCTCCTTGTTGATTTTACCCCTTTCGCTGTTAGCAGATTTAAGCGTCATCGTGCCAATGATGTTACGAAGGGTCGTCCTGGCAAGGTTTACAATCTGATATTCAATGCTGTTAACATTGTATTGAGAGTTTTTCACGCTCTCTTCATCCGACTTAATCTTGAAATAAACCTGGGCATCTACCCTGGCATTCAGGTTATCGTTGGTGATAATCTCCTGTGGTTCCGCATTAATCATCTTTTCGGTGATGTTGATAATATACATCTTATCAATACCAGGAATGATCCAGTTAAATCCCGGTGAGGCAAAATGATGGTACTTTCCAAGACGCTCAACCAATGCACGATTCGTGGGCCTTACGATCCGAATCCCAGAGAGCAGAAAGAAAACAAAAATGGCAATCAGAACAATGTAAACGGGTTCCATGATTTTGATATTTAAATTGATAATTAAGCGGTTAACTTAAGTTAGCCTACACACAAATATAAGCAATAATTACCACAACCATACATAAGAATATCAAATTAAATAAACCTGAAACACTGTTTGATCTACAAATCATTTAAAAATTATAAAGTTAAAGATGGGCATTTTAATTAACATCAACAGTTACCTAAGACTCTCTTTATAAAATCCTTATATGGTTCCGATCAATACTTATAGAATCCTTATAAATAACTGCGCACCTTTGTATCAAATAAAAAACAAAGAAATGAATGCAGTAATTTTATTAACGAAATCACAAGCTTTTGAGGCAAATTCTTCCACAGGATATACCGTTGGAGCTGTTATAGCCCTACTTATACTGGGATACCTCCTCTATTCACTTTTAAAACCTGAAAAATTTTAAATCATGACAATACAGGATTTTATTCAGATCATGCTATTCTTTACCTTATTAATCGGGCTTACACCGATATTGGGCAATTTCATGTATAAGGTATTCACGGGGAGTAAACACTTCATGCTGCCTGTTTTTGGTTGGCTCGAAAGACTGACCTATAAGTTCTCCGGAATAAACCCGGATGAGGAAACAAACTGGAAGTCCTATACTTTCAATTTGCTAATGTTTAATTTGGTTGGATTCATTTTTGTATTTCTGATTCAACTTTTTCAGGCACAATTACCCTTAAATCCTGCAAATCTTCCCAATGTTTCATGGCATTCAGCTTTTAACACGGCAGTAAGCTTTATGACCAATACCAATTGGCAGGGTTACGCCGGGGAAACCACCCTCAGCTACTTTGTACAAATGATCGGGCTTACTGTTCAGAACTTTGTAAGCGCTGCAACCGGAATAGCAGT